>JAFTDQ010000115.1 GCA_017454075.1 Clostridia bacterium | reverse complement strand
GATCGAGCATGAGGCGGCGGAAAACGCCGTCCTTTTCAAAAAACCCGAGCCCTTCGACGCTCGTTCCGCCCTGACCGGCTCTGAACCATTTCATTTCGCGCACCCCTTTCCCTTTGCGTCCTCTTCGTTTCTGACTCTCAGTATCTCACGGTAGAGATGTTTCGACGTCAGGAAAAAGCCGAGGTCGGTCGGATGGCATCCGTCGACCGTCTCCTCGTATTCGAATGAATGCCCGTCCACCTCAAAGGCGTGGGACAGTCTCGTGTAATAAACGTGGGGGTCCGTCCCGCCGAGCTCCGAGGCGATCTTTTCGACCTCCCTTGACATGAGCTCGTACGACCCCTCGGCCTCCGGACCGAAGCGCTCTCCCGTCCTTTTCGACATTCCGAAGAGCAGTATCGGCGTTTCGGGGTATTTTTCGCGCAGAAGCGATATGAACGACGGAACGTTTTCCCTCACGTGCTCGGGGCTCCAGCAGTTTCCGACTCCGTTCATGACGAAAAGCGTGACCCGCGGGACCTCCCTTACGGCGAGCGCGGAGGATCTCTCGTATCTTCCGGCGCCCGAGAAGCCGAGGTTCACCACCTCGGAATCCAGCCATCGGGAAAGTATGTTCGAGTGGCACATTCCGGGGCGCGACGAGCACCCGCCCTGTTCGATCGAGCTGCCGTAGAGCAGGATCCTGCCCCCCGTTCTCGGTCTCGGCGGTAATATCTCGGCGCCGTCGTCAAGTCCGATCTCGACGCTTTTCAGCCCGTTGTAAAGCGGGCAGTTTATCTCGACGTCGATAAGGTCGCTCGGCCCGCGGTAGACGTCCCGTTCGTACTCCGTGTCCATCGGTCCTCCGAAGACCGTCGTGCCGCTGTACTCCGGCTCGGCGCCGTCCTTTCCTACGTAGCAGTCAAAGCCGCTCTGCGATATCGCCGCCATATGGTGCATGCGCGACTCTTCTTTGACCTCGGCACGGACGCTTATCGAGCCCGTCCGGGCGCGAAAACGGAACTTCACTCCGGCGGTCTGCCAGGTGAGTCCTTCGACGTCGTCGGCGAGCTTCTCCGGCGGCTCAAGCATGAGTCTGCGGTACAGTTTTTCTTTTTCATAGAAAGGAAGACCCTCGATTACGATCGGGTTGCCCTCCCCGGGTTTGACGTAAAATGACATGTTTCCTCCGTCGCGGGTATTTCTCCGCGTCAACATTATATCACAACAGCCCGGGTTTGTAAATGAAAAAGCCCCGCCTCGGCGGGGCTGTATTTCATTTGTCACTCAACGGTCACGAAGACGGCGTCGGCGTTTTTCACCTCAACGGTAAAGACGCCGTTTTCGTCCGGGACGAGGCGGGTCGGTATCCCCCTGACGTACGCCGTAATTACCGCATCGGGAGAGGCCGCGGAGAAGGTGACGGACGAGGTCTGCTTCGCCTTGAAATTATAATTCCTGCATCCGACGAACAGATACGCTTCTCCGTCTCCTACGTTTTTTCTGAAATGCCCGACGATGAGCGAGCCGTCCGCGCCGGGTTTTAAGTCCTTCAGAGCGCGGCCGGTGCCTTCCGCGTCAAAGCTCCCGAGGTACGCGTCCCCGAGCATGTTTTTCGCGAAGGTACTGTTAAGGAGCACGGCCGTCCCGTCTCCGGTGTAGCGCATATAGACCGGCTCGAGCGCCTTCAGGTCCCGGTTGACCTCCCCGAGGCGGTCGAACAGAGCGGTTTTTTCGCCGTTTTCGTCAACTATCGAAAATTCGTACTTATGCATGGCGTACCAGTGCACGCCCTTTGCGCCGTAAGCCAGCGAGGCGTACGCCTGAAACTTCAGCTGAGGGACGGTGACCTCGAAAAGCCCTCTTTCGGACACGTCGATGTGCTGGAGGATAACGTTCATGTCGTGCCCGTTTTCGCGGCAGTACTGCGCGACGATCTCGAGATTGTTGAGGAACGACGAAAGCTGATTCGCTCCGGAGCCCCTCTCTCCGTTATAGAGATAATGGTCAAAGCTCACGAGGTCGCTGTCCCTGCCTATCGTGTCAAAATATGTCCCCACGTACTCCCGGTAGTCCTCCGCCCTGTCGCGGAAGGCGTAGGTCGGGAGGAGATTTGAAAGGAACGCGGAGCCCGGAAGCGCCTCGCGGCCGAGCAGGACCCCGATCCCGTGAAGATACTCCATGTCGATAAGGCGCGGCTCGTCCTGAAGATCGAGGCACCAGATCGTCTCTCTGTCGAGGCCCATTTTCCGGACGTCCGAAAGAAACGTCTCTTCGTCCCCGAGCGCCGGAACGTTCAGCGCGTAGGCGGACGGGATCATACCGAGACCGTATTTTTTCAGCATGTCGGAATCGACGGAATCCCAAACGAGATCAAAACGGCACTCCGAAAGCGCCGAGAGCACCGCGTCGCTGCATTCCGGTATACGGTAGCAGCCGATGAGGAGCCGATCGTGCGGTATGCGGGAATCCCGGTACTCTTTTACGATGTATTCTTTTTTCAGTTCCGAGCGGAGCGCCTGAAGGGTCCCGAATCCCGTCGTTTTCTCCCTCGCCTCTTCGGGGAGCGAATAATACGCAAGACAGGCGTCGTCTATCTCCCTTTCGTTTTCGAGTGTTGCGCCGGAGATCGAGGCGACCGAGGCGTCCCATTCCGCGGCGAGGGCGGCGGGGTCGCGCGGCCCTTCCCCGCACGAGGCTGCGAGGATCGTCAATACAAGAGCAAGTGCGGTAAAAATCGTTTTTTTCATTGTTTTTTTCTTTCAGTCTCAGTCAAGCAGATCGGCTATCGACTCGATCACGAGGTCGGGAGCTCGCTCCGCGGGGAGATTTTCAAGGTCTTTCGGCGTCGTCTCCCCCGAGAGAACGAGCACCGCCGTCATCCCCGAGTTT
>JAFTDQ010000010.1 GCA_017454075.1 Clostridia bacterium | reverse complement strand
GATTTATTTGATTCTTCTATTCAGAATTTGTTGCTCTTCACTTGACAATTCATCTTGAAATATCGGGCGCGTCGGGCTTTCTATCCTGATATTTTCCTTCCGCCCGCCGCTCTCATCGTACCTGGGTCAAAGACGTTTTTGCCTGCCGGCCCAACGACGGCTCTTATGACGCCGCCGGAGTACGAGAGGCGCACTTCGTTTACAAGGTCCGCAAAGGTGACGCTGTGGCTGTCCCCGTCGTCATAAGAATCCATAACGACGTAGCCGTCGCGTTTGAATGAGTTGAAATAATACCGATACTCATATTCCGTCACTCCGCCGACGGTTATTTCATAAGTTTTATCATCGGGACAGACTCTGAACGTCTCGCCTTCCTCGCCCTTGCCGTAATACCGGGGCGCGTCTCCGTATCCCTCGAGAGCCTGCTCCTCGGTGATAAAATGCAGAGGGTTTTTCCTTTTTTCGTAACAGACCCTGTCAGGGGACTTCACTTCGAACCGAGGCGTGAAACGTTCGATCTCGCCAGCCGGCATGCCGTGATAGAGCGTCATCGCCCCGTCGCTGCCGCTTTTCATAAAGTTATATTCAACGCTGTTGAAATCAAAGTGATTTTCGATGATATTTCCGACGAGCCCTTCCCTTTTTATGGTTTCAAGCGCAAGAGGCCATATCGCCGCCCTGGCCCCGATATTTGCGTACATTTCCTCGTCCCCGCCGTTGTATCCGTGGTGAGCAAGGACGACGGCGTCGCACTTAAGCTCCGGCCCGTATATTTTTCTCAGTATCTTTGCCGACGCGTCCACCGCGTCGCCGAGCAAAAGGAGCTTGCCATGAGGCATTGTGAGCATATATATCACAGACGACATATTGGTGTCGATCATCTGCTTTTTATACAGATTTTCACTCGTTTGCAGTACCTCGACCTTTACTCCAGGAAACTCGAAGCGCTGCCCGGCGTGGGCGGTCGTATAAAGGCATCCCGGCATTTTTTCCTCAATGCAGGCGTGCAGCTTTTCCACCCTGAGGCCCATCTTTTCGCCTTCGGAGTTCGGAACGCCTTCCATATAGTTCTTATACGGAAGATAAAGCTCTTCGCCAGGAAACTCGTGGATGATCCTCTCGATCACTATTTCATCCGAATGGTCCTCAAGTGTGTAAAAGAAACCGTCAATATGGTCGCAGTGCGAGTGGCTGAAAAGCCAGGCCGCCACGACCGGCTTTCCGCCGAGAACGTTCTGCGAGACAAGTGTCCTGTATATTTTTTCCCTTTCCATTCCGCCGTCTATAACGAGAAATCTTCAGTCTGTGAGCCTGACGGTTATTGCGGTAACGGCGACAAGGCTGACCATGACGGTTGTTATTTCTTTATATTCACCGCCGGCGCACGGGAGCGCAGAATACTCTATGCTGTCGACGGCGATCAGAACGTACGACACGCTGCGGACGACGTATTTGTCGACGTCCGTATATTTTTTAATGTAAGAAACATTTACGATATTCTCGCCGTCAAAATACGTTGCGAAAAGGTTGCCGTTTGACGTTCCGGAAGAAAAGACTTCAAAGCCATACAGTTCAAGTTTGCCGCAATAATCGGCAAAATCTTTTTCATCGGCTCCGTGCTCGTACACGTAAAACGATCTGAAAAGGTCATGCCCGAACACTAATTCCTCAACCCCACAGCCGTCGTATGCGGGAGCAAATCCGTAGTTCTCCGCTCCGCGGGCGTCAAGCTGCTCCCGCCCGAGCCGCTCCGTCTTATCCCGCGTCATCCCGGATAATCCTGCGGCGTATGGGTCGGTCCGAAAACCTCGATCCTGTCCACTCCGCACGCGGTCGGTGCAAATCTTACGCGGTCTATGCAAATCGTCCTCGGCCCGACCGTGCCCGGAGCCTTATGGCAATGAAAAACGATAAACATCTCGCTGCCGTCGGGCGACGAAACAAAGCAGTGATGCCCTGTTCCATGGATTACTGACGTTTTGTTCATTACAGGGTTGGCAGCGTATCTTACATAATCTCCAAGCGGAGAATCTGAAGTGGCATAGCCGACCGCATAGTTTTCTGAGGTATACGTGTCTCCCGAATAAGTGAGATAATATTTCCCGTTATGCTTAACGACGAACGGTCCCTCGGCGGTCGTAACCTCCCATGCGGCTGAGGCGCGAAAGAGCAGTTTGTCGGTGCCGGGTTTGACCGTGACGATATCGTCGTTCAGCTCACAGCCGTGAATCCCGTTGTAAACGTAATAGAGATACATCCGGCCGTCTTCATCCTCAAAGACGTGCCCGTCGATACCGTCTGTGATATAATTATCTTCCGGTATGAACGGCCCTAACGGTGAATCCGCGACCGCAAAACCGATGTGTCGCCCGGCTGTTACCACCATATAGAATTTCCCGTCTTTTTCAAACACTTCGGGAGCCCAGTAGGTGCCGGCGGCCGCTCCCCACATTTCACCGGCGCACTGTCCCTTCATCGTCCAGTTAACGAGGTCCGTTGACGTGAAAACCCAGTGCCCGAGGTTGTTCGGCGCGTAGTTTGAGCAGTAGAGATAATAAACGCCGTTATATTTCAGAACGAACGGATCCGCACCGGCGTTGTTTCCGAAAACCGGGTTTACGTACTTTTTGCCGGTACTTTCCGACGAAACATAAGGTTCGATTTCAATCTCTTCAAATGACACTCCGTAGCCGTTATCAAAATATCCGATGCCGCCGTCGGTATCAGACAGAACGTACTCGAATTCCGGCCATGGTTCAACTCCCGCCATATCGTCGAGATAATAACAGCGGATCCTGCTTCCGCTTTTCTCGACCATAAGCGTTACGGGCTTGTTATAGTCCGAACGTTCAACGGTCTTCGAGGCGAGCTCCGTACGGACTTCCTTCGATCCGGAATACGAAACCTTTGACAGCGCGACGCTGCGTTCAGACACCGAAAAAGAATATCCCGCAAATCCTTTTCCGGATTTTTTTGCTCCGAAAAGCAGTCCCCCGAGCGAGCGCCTCGCCTCCGTCCTGAGGCTGACTTTAAGGCGATAATTTCCCGAGGCAGCGGGATCTTCAAAAAACGCCCCGCCGTAAATTATATTTGACGACGACGTCGTAACGAGTTCAGCCCTGACTCCGAAATCGGAAAGCACGTAGTTGCCGCTCGCAAACGCGCATTTGTCAGTGATATCATTTTTCATTTCTGTTTCCTCCGTAGTGTCTGCAGGTTCCGTTTCTGTTTTTTCTTCGGTCGTCGTCTCAGTCTTCCCTGTTGCCGGAGGATCCTTTTCCTTCTCAGCCGAAGAAATCACGGTATCAGGTTCAGTATCCCTGACATATTCAGTATCGATTTCAGATTCGGTTTCCGATTCGGTTTCGGAAAGCGATTCAGAAAGCACGTCGCCGCTCTCTCTCTGATCAGAGACCGTTTCGGACGACCCGGGCAGACCGGAAAGATTAGACGGATCGGTTTCCGGATCACTCACAGGGATTGTCGTCTCCCCTCGGCAGGTCGAAACCGGCGTATCAGCCGGGATCTCCGAGCTCATAAACGCGCACGATGAATTGAGAATCGTCAGTGACAGACAAAGCGCAGTCAGCGCTTTTATTTTTTTGCTTTTTTTATTTATCATGATCTTTCAGTGACGCTCTTACAGCGAAGTTCCCGCGGGAGGCTTTTCTGACAAAGACACGCGCCCGCCCGAAATGAAGTCTGACAGTCCACGGGGTCGACACTTTTCTGCCGAGCCTGACAGTCCCGGAAATCGGCGGTATACCGTTCCCATAATGCTCGGAGACGACCCTGATCTCATGTTCTCCGGCGTTGATCTTCCGGTAAAAGCGGTAGGGTCTTACGTTGTTAAACGGCATTCTTCCGTAGCTTCGCAGATTGTTCCCTATCTCCTCTCCGTCAACAAATACCCTCGCCGTCCCGCCTAAACGCTCAAACTCGATATAATCGAAATCTTCGGCAAGCCTGATTTCTGAAATAAACGTCAGAGTCTCCTTTTCAGTGATCTCGTCGCTGAACACGGCGGTGAATCTTCGTTCACCCGGGAATCCTTCCTGAGACTCAGTCTTTACCAGTCGGTCAAACCTGTTTCTCCTTACGTTTTCCTGCACGGGCGGGACAGAATACATCCCGTGTTCATACCTGAAATTCCGGATAAAGACGCATTCATCTTCATCTGTCTTCTGCTCGTAGTCGACGCAGGCCGCGTCCCCGTTCGAGACCCCGATGCAAATCCCGTCGGACACGGAAACGTCGACCAGGTCGGAGGCCGTCCGGCAGAATGTTCCGTTTTTATCGTATGCTTCGAGCTGAAAAACGCCGATATCGTCGTCTTTGTCAGGCATCAAAACAGGTATGCTGCGGATCCCGACAGCCTCCCCCGACGTTTTTATGCTGTCGGTGTATTCCGCGCCGTCCTTTTTTCCGATGACACTTATTTCACCCGGCTCATATACGACGCTGAATACAGGCATGTCAAACCGCCTGATTTTGCGTGATTCCCTTTCTTTGCCGTTGACAAAAAGGGTTATATCGTCGCAGTTTGTGAAAACGGCTATTTCCACGGTCTCCCCGGGTCTGAAATCCCAATGCGGAGCGATCCTGAGGACCGGAGCGTCGGTCCACCAGGCCCGGTAGTAATAAAATACCGGCTTCGGTATTCCGCAGAGGTCAACAACGCCGAACATTGAGGAAACGTTTGACGTTATAAACGGGTTCGGCTCTCCGTGATAATCGAAGCCCGTCCAAAGGAACCCGCCGGCAAGGTAGTCTCTTGCTTCATAATATTTTACCCAGCTCTCGGGCGTTGAGCCCCACGGCATCGAAACGTCACCGAAGCAATCAATGACGCCGCTCCCTATGTCGTTATTTGCATACCCCGAGCTTTGAACATGCGAGCCCTCCTCGGTGCCTATGATCGGCTGCTTGGGATGAAGCTCATGATATTTGTCGAGCCATTCGTTTCCCCAGCCGTTGTGATTCCGGATGTAATTCACGCCCCTCACACCGGCCGCGCCGTTTATTCCCGTAAAATTGTACGCGTTGCTCCCGGCGTACGTTATTTCGCGGGTGTCGTCCAAACGCCGCAGGAACTCCGACATTTTTTTCATGTAAAATCTGCCCTTTTCGGTGTTCTGAAGAGTAAACTCCTCGTTACCGAGCGACCAGAGTATGACCGACGGACGGTTCCTGTCCCTTTCGACAAGATCGGTTAGCTGTCTCAGAGCCTCGGGTGACGTGCCGAACATACGCGTCTCGTCGACGACGAGCATCCCGAGCTCGTCGCACGCGTCAAGAAGCGACGGTGCCGGGGCATGGTGGAATCTGACGGCGTTGACCCCCATTTCCTTAAGCTCCCGTATGCGGTAGTATTGCAGATTGTCAGTTAAAGCGACTCCTGCCCCGCCCATATCCTGATGGCAGCAGACGCCGTGTATTTTTAAGCGATTCCCGTTCAGCAGGAAGCCTTTTTCTGCGTCGAACACAGCCGAGCGGATACCGAACCGCACTTTTTCGATTTCTTCCCCGACCCTGATTTCAAGCGTATAAAGGTACGGGTCGTTTATCTGCCAGAGATGCGGATCGTCCGCTTTAAGAGAAGCCGACGTTATGACGTCAGCGCAACTTGCGACCGATATATCCTTTTCACAACCGCATACAACGCAGCCGTTTTTATCCGTAACACGTAAGCTTACCCAGCCTTCAAAATCGTCGTCTCCGTCATTTCTCAGTGCTGCCCGCACGTCAATCGTCCCATCGGTGCGCGGTCTGACGACAGTCCCGTTTATCACGGTGTGTACCGGCTCTGCAAGAAGCAGGTTTACGTTCCTGTATATCCCCGCGCCTTCATACCACCATCCCTCGGGATGCTCGGAGTCGACCCGGACGACAATGCTGTTTTCCTCCCCCGGGAAAAGGAAATCCGTAATATCCAGCGTAAATCCCGTATAACCGCTCATATGCCGGTCAACGAACACCTCGTTCACCCACACGTGAGCGTCGCGGAATATCCCTTCAAATTCTATAAAAACACGTTTGCCGGTCCAGAGTTCGTCAAACATAAATTGCTTGCGATACCAGCCTACGTTGTAAATCACAATATCATCCTGCACGTGACGTTCTGTCATAAACCTGTGATATGAAGAACACGCCCGCGCTCCGGCGAAGGTATTGCAGCGAAGATCGACCGGAAGCGAAATTGCCCAGTCGTGGGGCAGATCGACCGCCTTCCAGTTGCTATAATCATAAAACCGCGCCGTGGCGCCGCTCGCATCGCCGATTTTCTCAAGCCCGAAGCAATTCCTTGCGTCGAGTTCATTCTCTAAAGCGAAAAGCCAGCCGCTGTTCCAGTTTATTTTTTGCATTTTGAATCCCTTTCAGATACCTTAACTACAAATCGTATCAGAGTGCTGACCAAAGTTTGAAAGAACAGCTTCTATCAAATAATGCAGATATTTCGTTCATCTGTCTTGCTTATCAAAGTATTTGCACGGGAATTGCCCGTGTCTGTTTTTTTAGCGAAACGTCCCCTCGCCATCTAGGGGAAACGGCGAGGGGACAGCGCGCAGAATCAGAATTTCTTTCTGCGAATAAGAGCGATGCCGGCAGCGGAAGCAGCGGCGATCACACCTACTATAGAAAAAGCATCAAACGTTGACGGGCTCCCCGATCCGCCGCCAGAGGATCCGTTTTCAATGACATCCCCAAGCGTCAGGTTAAAATGCCTTGAAACGTGGTTGATGTTGGCGGCAGTACCTGCGGCCGAGATCAGAGTGTTTCTCGCTCTCGAGCCGTCGCCTTCATTCTCATAGTAGGTGAGGCAGAGCAGGAAATGATCGCCCTTGACCGGTACGCTCTTGTTTGAAGGAACGATCTGATTCCATTTCAGAGCGAGCTCAAAGACAACTTTGTGCCCGTTTGCGGTCTCTGTGACCTTTGCGGCGGAAGCACCGACGTCACCGGAAACCGACTGGTTGAGCGCTGCTACGTTTGCCTCGGTCTTGTCTATTTTCGTTTGAAGCGCGCCGCTGCTGTTAAACCAGACCAAAAGGCGGTTCGGAAGGTTGATACCAGGGTCGTTTTCACCTATCGCCGACATGTTCGAAGAGAACGCGATCAGCATGTGAGACCCGCCGAACCATGTGTTGTTGACCGTAAAGCTCGGGGTTTCAAACTCTGCCGCTATATAAAGATAATCGGCGTCGTAATTTACGTAGAAGGTGCTCTTGTCCGGAAGATCCGCAAACTCGGACTCGGCGTTGCCATTGATCAGAGAATAGTACGAACCGAAGTCATCGGCGTCTTTACTTATGACTCTGATCGGGTCTCCGTACTCACCCGAATTGATCTCTCCGTCTGTCGTCGGAGCTTTGCTGAGAGCGTTTATCGTCTGCTCTATACGTCTTGTGGCTGTTGCGGCATATGCTCCTGACACCATGGAAAGCATCAGAAGGACCGCTGTCGCAAATATTAGAAAGCGTTTCATTTTTTTACCTCAAATATAAGATCTCAGCGCGCATATTACGCGTGTTTTTTATCCCTTTATTGCCAGATTCAAATCGTTGATCTTGCTCTGAGCCTGTTCAAGAGTCGCCGATATCGTCGAGCTGAGATCGCTCGAATACGTACGGAACAGATTCATCAGGCCTTCGTTATACCCGCCGAGCTCGTAAATCCAGCCGAAATCGTGAGCGCGGGACGCAAGAATGAGGTCGACCATACGATGCGAATCCTCATCGCTTGTACTTCTCTGCTTGAGGATCTTATCGTAGTATGCGGGAGTTACAAGGCGCTTTGACTCGTACCCGAGAAGCTGGGTTATAAAGCCTATCGCGTCAAGGTCTTCCTCGCTGCCGTTCGAAGGAACAACGTAGTACATCATATTGAACGGTGCGATCGGGGAGATATATTTTGTCTGACTCTCATCATACATCGGGAACGGAAGTACTCCGTATTCGGATTCCATGTCGTTTCTGAGAAGCGTGCAGATCCAGATATTGGAGAAATAGAACAGCGCACGGTCATCTCTGAAGGCCATGAGGCCGTAGGACTTGTCGTATCCGTTTCTCTGATATGCGCAGGTCAGGTCCGTATCGTACAGGATGCTTGAGTATTTGTCGAACACGCTGAAAAGCTTGTCCTGATTTTTGTTCAGTGTGAACTCAAATTCGCCCGAATCCGAGATGCCAGCACATTTTACGTCGGACGCGTTTATGAATCCGAGGACCGCGTCGTCCCACGTATAAACGGGATAAATATCGTCCGGGTCGTTCTGATGCTGACCGTCCTTGTCCACGTCTCCGTCTACCGCCGCCGCCTTGCGAACGACCTGAAGAAGGGTGTCAAGAGTCCACGTCTTGTTATCGACATATTCGTAAAGGCTGGAAAGACCGTAATCATTTGCGAGCTTTTTGTTGAACTGCATCGCAAACGTCTGGTTGTTGTCGATATATGAGATGTCCCCGGTCATGAAATAAAGTTTTTCTCCGACTGAACAGTCCACAACACAGCTCTGATCCCACCAGTCGCGGCTCAGATCGAGGTTCGGTATGGAATTGAGGTCTGTCAGAAGGTTTGAGAGCATTGCGTTGCCGGCAGAATACGAGGACAACGACGCGAGCGAGTAAACGTAATCGCCCGCCAGCATGTAATTGTTGAGGACCGCCGCGCCGTCACGCTTTCCCGCCGTCAGTTCCTCGACGATTATTTCAATGCCGAGCGCATCCTCGACCTTAAGCTTGCGCGCGTAATCCGCAGACAGCAAAACGTCGGAGGAGTCCTCCTCAGCCTCAAAATCCTTACCGGCCGCCCCGCTGTGCTGCAGGATGACGTAGGAATAGCCGTCGAATTTGCGATCCGGATCAATCCCCGGGCCTGTATCCACAGGTTCGGTGACGACGTCGGTTTCGGTCCCCGACACCGTGCTGCTTGGCACGGGATCCGTTCCGGCGGGCGTCCCGGTCTGAGAACAGGCCGCCGCAAATCCGGCGAGCACCACGACCGCAATCAGCATTGCCAATAGTCTTTTGGTTTTCATAGAATTCTGGTATAATTAAATAGTCCCCCAGCAAGAGAATTCAATTATACGGTTCTCCTTTTCAAAATTGGGAATGCGTGGTATAATTTGAGTGCTTTTGCCGCGGCGGAGGATAGGGCAACGCTGGGGAGCGACCTGAGCGCCG
>JAFTDQ010000114.1 GCA_017454075.1 Clostridia bacterium | reverse complement strand
GGATCCAGGTCGCCCGTCCGCTGCCGCCCTCCTGGGCGGCGCTTTCGTCCTCTCCGACGGATACCGAATATGCGCTTTCGAAAAACCTTACGGCGGAATCGAAAAAGCGTCTCACTCCCGAGTCGATATCGCCGCGGGCGAAATCGGGTTCAAGATAAGCGTCGAGCATGAGCTTGAGCTCACCCGAGGTCAGGATATCCTCGATACCCCTGCCCTGGACCGCCCAGTAATCGTCCTCATCCTTTGAGATGAGGAGAAGAAGGCCGTTTTCCTTATCTTTATCGCCGATTTCCCAGGCGTTGAAAAGATCGCAGGCGTAGTCCGCTATGTCGGCGTCCCCCGTCGTCCCGACGACCGCGACGACGATCTGCGCCCCCGTCTTATCGTAAAGCTCCGAGGCCCTCGAAATTATGATTTCCCCGGTTTGCTCTGAGACCGTGCCGGTCTCGTCGTAAATATAGAACGCGTCGGACGGGGACGGAAGACCGGCGCCTCTGCGGGAACAGGAAAACGACGCCGCTGAGAGCAGCGCGAGAAGGATACAAAGGACAGCCCCCGTCACACGCTTTCTTTTTTCCGGCGTCGTTTTCATTTCGTTTACCGTTTAACCTTTCCCGTCATTCCGTCATTCAAACACCGCGGCGGGCTTCCTGTCGCCGAAAAACAGCGAGGCCGGGAAGCTCCTTATCGCGGAATTGTACGTCTTTGCCTGGTTGTTGTAGTACGAGTTTTTCGCAAGCCGCTGACAGGTCGAGACGAACTCGGTGTGATAACTGACAAGCGATTTTTCAGCGCTGTCGCTCAGTTCGCAGCGCGATGCGGCGCCGTAGACCACCGCCTCCTCCGAACGCAGGACGGAGTACGCCTGCGAAAGGTCGAACGGCGTGGCGGAGACACCCGAAAAGGCGTCCCTCGCGCTCCTGAGCGCGCCGCAGTCAACCCCGGCCGCGCCGGCGATGCCTATTATCTGATCGGCGTAACCGACGAGCTTCCCCGTGTCCGTCAGAGGCGAGCCGTACTTGAGATGACTGACCTCGTATTTTGCCGTGACCTTTTTACTTATGCTGTTCACCGAGCGGAGCGTGCCGATGAGCATCGAGAGAATGATCACGAAGACAAGGGCCGTTATCGCCAAGGGAACGTTGTATTTCAAGGTCTTTTTCATTTTCAGGCTTTGACTTCCTTGATTTCAAGCAGTTTGTTTTTGATCTCGTTTTCGATCCTTCCGAGCTCGGCTTCGGCGGCGAGGCGCTTCTGCTTGCCCTCGGTCTGTATCTGCTGGACCTCGTTGAGAGTATCGATCAGTTCCTTGTTGGTCTCGGTGAGCGTTTCGATGTCTATCACGCCGCGCTCGCTCTCCTTTGCGATCTCAACGGTGCTCTGATGGAGCATCTTCGCATTCTTTTTGAGCAGCTCGTTCGTCATGTTTGTGACGGCCTGCTCCGCCTTGAGAGCAGACTCGCTGTGAACGAGCCCGAGGGTGATTATCATCTGGCTCTTCCAGAGCGGGATGGTGTTGACTATCGTCGACTGGATCTTCTCGCTCATCTGAGTGTCGTTGTTCTGAACGAGACGGATCTGGGGAGCCATCTGTATCGAGACCATGCGGGTGAGCTCGAGATCGTATATCTTTTTCTCGAATCTGTCGCACATTGCGGCGTAATCGTTCGCCTTCTGCGCATCCTCGGCAAGGCCGCTCTCCTTAGCCCTGTTCGTGAGCTCGACAAGGGTGGTGGAGCGCTCCGCCTCGAGTTTTTCCTTGCCCGCTATGATGTACATGGAAAGTTCCTTGAAGTTCTCGAGATTCTTCTCGTAGAGCTTGTCAAGGACGGCGACGTCCTTGAGGAGCGTGACCTGATGCTTATCAAGGGACGTGACTATGTCGTTTACAGAGACCTCGCACTTGCTGTATCTCGCCTTGAGGGTCGCGGCTCTTTTCTTCGCGGAAGTAAAGAGCTTTCTGAGACCCTTGACGTCGGCGTCGTCGTTGAAGCTTTTGAGCTCTCCGACGAGCTTCGCGATCATATCTCCGGCCTCTCCGAGATCCTGCGTTTTTACGGCGGCCAGCGCGCTGTCCGAGAAATCGGCGATCTTCTGCTGAGATCCCGCGCCGTACTGAAGCATCGTCGTCGTGTCGGTTATGTCGATCGTGCCGGCAAACTGTCTGACCTGTTCAAGCTCCTCCGGCGTGAGGTTCGCCTCGGTGAGGGAACGGAGCTCTTTTATCTTCTCCTCGGTCGCGACGGCCGTCTCGGCGATCTTTTCCGCCTCGGCGGCCACCTTGGTGCCGAACGGATCGAGCGTGAGATTGATTTTGTTTTCCATGGTATTTTTCCTCCGTGTCAGAGATTATTTTTCTTTATCATGGTCTCCATGACCTTGATATCCGTTGTTATGTCGAGAGCGTTGTCGGCAAACAGAGCGTCGTACTGATGATCGAAGGTCGCTCCGATCGTCCCGAGCGCCGATTCTATCGCCGCCTTGGTCTCGTTATAATTCTCGCCTCCCCTTGCCGAGCGGAGAAGGAAGGAATATTGGTTCGTCAGTTTTACGGTAGTCGGCATATAGTAGTTCAGGAAACGTCTTATATGTCGGACGTCGTCCGGCTGTTCGAGAACGTTGTCACGTATTTTTTCAGCCGCAGAAATGATCCTCTGCATTTTCATCGCCGTCTCGTTCTCGCCGGCGTCGAGCGCAATTTTCTTGTCCGCCTCTATAACGTCCATGACCCTGTTGAGCTCATTCACCGCAGTATCGGCGTCGACGTTTCCCGTAGCAACGGGAACCTCGACCCGCCTGAACTCTTTCGGCAGAAGTCTGTTTGTCAGCCAACCGACAAAAAAGGACAGCGCCGCGCAGAGGACGAAATGCCATATTCTGTAAAAGGGCAGCAGGAGCCCGAAGATGACCCAAACCGCGGCCGCCGCCCACAGTGGGATCGCCGACCTTACCGGCACCTCGGCGTATCTTTTGCCGACGGGCGGCTGACCGTCCGCGCCTGATCTGTTTTCTTCCGTCATGGGATCGTCTCCTCCGCAGTATAATCTCATTCATGATAATTATATCACCCACGGGGCGAAGTGTCAAGTTAAAAAGTCACTCGGGAGCCCGGATCGGGGTATTCCCGAGAAAAAACGGTTGACAAAAGCCCCGCGCGGATATATAATATTCAATAATGGGGCGGCGGGGTCCCCGCCGGTCCCTTATGTCAACGATCATCTCGAAAGGAACGGACTGTAATTGAAGAAACTCAAGGCAAAAAGAGAGCCGCGTATGATCACGGACATACTCAATCTCGTCACGTCAACCGCCGACGACTACGGCGATAAGGATCTGTACGTTTACATTGAGGACAAACAGGAAAAGCATTTTTCGTTCAACGACAACAGGGAGACGGTACTCAACTTCGGCGAAGGTATCGTGAAGCTCGGACTCCGCGGGACGAATATCGCGGTCGTCGGGGACACCCACCCGTATTACATGACGGCGTTCTATTCCGTCATAGCGTCAAACAGCACGATCGTTCCCCTTGACAAGGACCTCGGAGACGACGCTCTCGTTGACTTCATGAACATAGCCGAAGTCACGGCGCTCGTCTATACCGAAAAATTCAACGACCGGGTCAGAAACTACGTCGGAAAAATCCCGACTCTCAGATATTTCATCCCGATCCATCCGTCCGCAGAAGGCGAGACCGCCGACGGCTTCATTTCCTTCGACGACGTAATGAAACTCGGAAAAGAATCACGCGACGGCGGATCGAGGGAGTTCGAGGACACCCAACCCGACCTCAGCCGCACGGCGGCGATCCTTTTCACCTCGGGCACGACCGGCACGAGCAAAGGCGTAATGCTCTCTCACGAGAATTTCGTCGCCGCGACGAACAGCTCTACCCACTCGATGCAGTACGACGACGATAATTTCTTCGTCGACTGCCTGCCGATGAATCACTCCTATGAGATAACGTGCGGCCAGCTTGCCATGACTGCGATAGGCGGCGGCAAGATGATAAACGACAGCATGAAAAACACGCTGCGTAATTTCGCGAAATACAAGCCGAACGCTCTCTGTCTCGTACCGCTCTACGTCGAGACGATGTACAAGAGGATCTGGGCGGAAATCGACAAAAAAGGTATGCGCAAGACCGTACGTCGCATGATGAAAGTCAGCGACGGTCTCCTGAAGATCGGGATCGATATGCGCGACAAATTCTTCGGCCAGATAACGGGCGCCCTCGGAGGCAATCTCCGCTCGATAGTCGTCGGCGGAGCGCCGATGAACGCCAACATCATAAAGGACTTCAACAGTTTCGGCATTTTCATCCTCGAGGGATACGGCATAACCGAATGCTCGCCGCTCGTTGCGGTCAACTCCCCGGGCGAGGAAAGGTACGGTTCGGTCGGAAAACCCGTCATGTGGTGCGAGGTGAAGATCGACAAGGCGTCCCCCGACGATGAGACCGGCGAGATCCTCGTCAAGGGAAAGAACGTCATGCAGGGATACTACAAGAATCCCGAGGCTACCGCCGAGGTATTCACCGACGACGGATGGTTCCGTACCGGCGACATCGGATACATCGACAAGGACGGTTATATATTCATAACCGGAAGAAAGAAAAACGTCATAATCCTCAGTAACGGCAAAAACATATTCCCGGAGGAGCTCGAGGAACATCTTTCCAACCGGT
>JAFTDQ010000009.1 GCA_017454075.1 Clostridia bacterium | reverse complement strand
TCGATAATACACAACGAGGAGGAGGCCCATCACTACATGAGGCGCATCCTCGAAACCGGGATAGAGAATCCCGTGCTCGTTGATAAATACATGATGGGAATCGAGCTCGAGGTCGACGTTATTTCCGACGGAAAAGACGTTCTCATTCCCGGAATAATGGAGCATATCGAGCGCGCCGGGGTCCACAGCGGCGACTCGATAGCCGTCTACCCGCCGTATAATATCAACGACGGAATGATAGATCGCGTCGTGAAGTGCTCCGAGACGCTCGCGCTTTCGCTCGGGACTCAGGGGCTCGTGAACATTCAGTACCTGATCTACGAAAGCGAGCTTTACGTCATAGAGGTCAATCCCCGCGCGTCGAGGACGGTGCCGTACATAAGCAAGGTGACCGGAGTCCCTATGGTCGACATAGCCTCCCGCGTGATGCTCGGAAGCACCCTCGCCTCGCTCGGATACAAGGGAGGCCTTTACAGGGTCCCGCCGTATTACGCCGTAAAGGTGCCGGTGTTCTCGTTTGAAAAGCTTGCCGACGCGAACTCATATCTCGGTCCGGAGATGAAATCGACTGGGGAGGTGCTCGGGGTGGGCAAAACGCCTCGCGAGGCGCTTTTCAAGGGGCTTCGTTCCGCCGGATTCGAGATCGGCGGGAGGCGTTCCGACGGCCGCCCGGCGGGGGTCCTCATCAGCGTAGAACACAGGGATATGCAGGAGGCGGTCGCCCTCGCCAAGAAATACGACGACCTCGGTTTTGCAATATTCGGCACGTCCGAGACCGCCGATGAGATAAAATCGCTGGGTATCGACGTAACGACGACGCCCGACGTCGGAGACAGGGAGCGGCTCTTCTCGCTTCTCGAAGACGGCAGGATAGACTATATCGTTTATACGGGAGCTGTGTACGACAGCACGGAACGGGATTATATCGCCCTTCACCGAAAGGCGCTTTCGCTCGGGATACTCTGTATGACGTCGCTCGACACGGCAAACGCTCTTGCCGACACGATCGCCGGCCGGTTCAACGAAAACAACACGGAGCTCGTCGATATAAACGATATGCGCCGCGGAAAGACCGAGATCGGATTCGTCAAAATGCAGGGCGCCGGAGACGATTATATCTTTATCGACAACCGGGACGGGACCATCAGCTGCCCCGAATCGCTCTGCCCGACCCTTTGCGACAGACATTACGGCATAGGCGCGGACGGTATCGTCCTCATAGAGAACAGCGACGTCGCCGACTGCCGCATGAGGATATTCAACAGGGACGGCTCCGAGGGAAAAATGGCGGGGAACAGTATCCGCTGCGTAGGAAAATATCTGTACGACAACGGGATAGTGACCTCGACAGACGTCAGGGTGGAGACGGCGAGCGGCGTAAAACGCCTCCGGATGATAGTCAGGAACTCGGCGGTGACGTACGTCACGGTCGATATGGGAAGGGCGGAACTCGACCCCCGCGCGCTGCCTTGTACGCTTGAGGGCGAAGCGGTCATCGACAGACCGTATTCGGTCGGCGGTTCGGAATACCGCATCACGTGTCTTTCGGTCGGTAACCCGCACTGCGTCGTTTTCTGCGAAAGGACGGATTCCGTCGACGTCAAACGCGTCGGTCCGTTTTTCGAAAACGCGGACATCTTCCCCGAAAGGACGAACACGGAGTTCGTACACGTTGTGAACAGAAATACACTCCGTATGCGTGTATACGAGCGAGGAAACGGCGAGACGCCGGCGTGCGGCACGGGCGCGTGCGCCGCGGCGTACGCGGCGGTCCTCAACGGCTTCTGCAAGATGGGCAGCGACATCGTCGTGAAAACGAAAGGCGGCGACCTCACCGTAAACTGCCGCGAAGACGGCATAACCCTTTCCGGCAACGCCGAAACGGTCTTCAAGGGATTCTTTGAATATTGAACGGTAATAATAAACCTGCCGGCGCTGAGAAGCGCCGGCAGATTTATTTAATTGTTAAAGGGGTTTCCGGTCATACGTTTCGAGCAGACGGCGCCGCCGGTTATTGTCCGGCGGGGGATAAAAGGGCAGGGTCGCTGAGACCCTGCGGTGCGCCGTGCATCAGGTCACTCGTCGGCGGCGTATCTGAGTACGATGTGCGACATGTTATCGTCGCATTCGCACCATATTTCATCCCATTCAAGGGAATATACGGCGCCGAGCATGGACTTTGCGCTGACTATATAGTTTCTGTCCTTATCGGTGAGACAGGCGTTTCCGTTCGCTCTCGTCATGTCTCCCACGAAATGATTCACGTCGCTCATTGTGTCGAGTCTTATCTTTATACGCATGAATTTTGTTCCTTTCGGGATTCTTCCAGATTATTATATGAAAACCCGGGCGTTTTGTCAAGTCCCGGTCTTAAAAAGTACTAAAAAAGGTCTCCGCAGAGGGAGACCGTATTTTATTCCTGAGTTAACTTCGGGGTTGAACCCGTCCATGTCTGATAGCCAAGTTTCGGGGATTGCCACCAAAGGAAATCTCTGTGAATCAAATCGGAGGACATGTAAAAAATCTGTTCCCCGCTTGTCGTGTCATTTATCGAAACGTTGTATTCGGCGATTGAGTACCCATCGGCGTTCAACCCATCCACCGCGATAAGAATTCGTTCAATCTGCCAGTTAAGCCCGAGTTCATCTTCAACGTCGTAAACCATCTTTATGACTGCGCAGAAACCGTTGAACGTCCCGTTTTCAAGCGACAGACTTTCGGTTTTTACGCCAAGTTCCTCGAACTTTGAGCTGATTGCCGAAAGCGTCTCATCGGAAGATTTGCCGCTTTTTTCCGACATAATTCGATGCGAGTTTGTGAATTCATCAGGGATATTGCAAAAGTCATTTACGATAACATCATAAATTTCATCGCCGTTTTCGTCGGTTATTACATTTCTGATGTTGTTTACTTTTCCGGACAAATCTTCATCCGATTCAATAAGAGAACGTGCGGCGTTCCTTATTGCACGCAGCGAATCGATATCTTCCGGTCCGAGCTTCTCGCCGGAGGCCGACGCCGTTGAGCGTATTGTATTATCATTTTCGAACGTAACGTCCTTCACACCCATAAAGCCCTCCGACTGTACTTTGTTCAGGATTTCATTTGCTGAAACCTCGAGCCCGGCAGAGACGTTGCTTTTTGAAATCTGTACCGCGGCGACCGTTATCCCGGCGGCGATCACGACTATTGCTACGATTATTGACACAATCAAAATGGTACGTCTTCTTTTCATTACGAGGCACCTCCTCCGCCAACCTTGTCGTTTGCATAATCCAAGCAGTAAAATGTAACAGTGTGACAATAATGTTCGCACACCACCTTAACTATATGTATTTTTTTCGGTTTGACAAGTAAGAAAATGGACATCTTTTTATAAAGCGCGTCTAAAATCGTTCAAAAAATGCGTCGACTTTACTTATTGTTTCAGGACTTGAGAGAATCTGGTATAGTCCGCAGTAAATACGACTCGTTCATTAGAAGTGTCGTCAATCTTTCCGGAATAAGCGGAGTATATGCCGATGAAAACGGGTATCACGCTGTAAATCGCTGAAAGCCATACCGATACGCCGCTCCGGCTCGCCGGAGCGGTTTTGTTTTGAGACGCGTGACCCGCTCAGAAAAACATTTGACACGGCGAGGTGTTTTCTCTTTTGTTCTTTGCTATACTGGGTTGTAAAGAAATGTTGCGCTTGCAGTTATTTTAACTCAAACTTGAATGCCTCAATTTGTTTTATGGAATAAAGATTTGGTTTTACAAAAATTGTATTGTACAGATGTTGACACAATTCCCGCAGTGTGTTATAATATGATAAAATCTCGTACAAGAATCATTTTTCATGACGAGATACAAACTGATTTGAGGAGACTTTATAATGAAAAAGATATTTGTTTTTCTGCTTATGTCAATCGTTGTTTTGACTTCATCGTGTTTGTATCACCATGACAATGTCCCGTCGGCGCGGGACGTAACCGATTCCCGGTCGACTGAATCTGTCAGTGACAAAACCGAAGAGGACGCCACTGCAAACAGTGAGACCGTAACTTCCGCAAATATAAATGAAAAGGGTGATTTCACTTCGCATATTTCTTATTCGGAATTCAGACCTTTCAAAATAGGATTGTCGGACCTTGAAAAATACGACGCTGACGATGAAGTCAAAACCGTCGAGAGCGCTTACGGCACTATAAAGATTTATCCTGTTCTGGGATCGTATTTTCAGCCGACCCCGTATTCGGCGTACGTGCTTTTTGACGCGGACGGAGAACTGACGGGAATACAAATCGAAAAAAGAGACTTTGATACCGACTCCATAACTCCGGAAACCGTAAATGACCAAAATCAGCGTGTTAAAGACGGGGACATCTCGTATATCAGAGTAAAGTTTCCGGAGGACAACTTCTCGCCTTATGAATGGTATTCATTCGAAGGGTACAGGACCTTACTTGAAAAATATCCGGATTACGAACTGCTTGCCTTCCTGAAAACGCCGTATTGTGTAGGCAAAGTCAGCCCTGACGCGCACATACAGACGTTTATACCGGAGAATACCGAGCCGCAGGATATCAAACTGCCGACGGGCATCTTTTACTCCCTGTCGGACGCGAGGGAAGCTTTCAAAAATAATTTCGCGTCAGAGATAGAACTTCGAGATGAGATTGTTGTTTTTCCGTGGAAAAACCATGATTGGGTCTTTTACTCCAAACAGTATATCGCCTCTTCTGCTCTTTACAGGGATTACTTCTTTAACGGGACGGAAACGGTGTTAACAATCCCGCTTTTAACGTCATCCGGGGAAGAGGGAACTGATTTTGTCTGTGTGTTCTATGAGAACGGCAGCGTAATAGCCGAGACGGTCTATAAAATCGTCGAACCGTACAAGGTAATAAACAAAGCCGGAAATGAAGTTGAAAAAACTCTAAAGATCGTTTTTGAGCGTACCGGGAATCACACGGATGACGGATATGAAACGCTCGACCATATCGAATACGTCTCGTTCATCAACAGTCTCGGCGATCTTTCCGGAATAAGCGGAGTATATGCCGATGAAAACGGGTATCACGCTGTAAAACGCTGAACGTCATACAAACATGCCGCTCCGGCTCGCCGGAGCGGTTTTGTTTTGAGACGCGTGACCCGCTCAGAAAAACATTTGACACGGCGAATGGATTATGATATAATATCCTGAATAGTTTTGCGGAGGGACGGATGATAATCGTAGGCATAGATCCGGGGCTTGCGATAGTCGGCTACGGAGTCATTGAATACAGGGCGCCGAGATATCAGACGCTCGCCTACGGGGCGATAACCACCCCCGCTCACACGAGGATCGAGGACCGGCTCCTTATGATACACGAAAAGATGCTCGAGCTTCTGACGGTGTATCATCCCGACGATATGGCGATCGAGGAGCTGTTCTTCAACACCAACATCACGACCGGTATAACCGTCGCCGAGGCGAGGGGCGTATGTCTTCTCGCGGCGCGCGAAAAGGGCGTAAACGTGTACGAATATACCCCCCTTCAGGTGAAAAACGCCGTCGTCGGCTACGGAAGGGCGGAAAAAAAGCAGGTCATGTATATGACCCAGTCGATCCTGAAACTTGAAAAAATGCCGAAGCTCGACGATACCGCCGACGCCCTCGCGATCGCCGTCTGTCACGCTCAGACCGGGCGGTCGCGTCTGAAGGATTTTTACAATCAGGTCTGATTTCGTTCACATCGGAGAGAAACAAATGTTTTATTATATCAGCGGAGAGCTCGTCATGCTCGAGCCGTCCTGCGCCGTCGTCGACGCGGGGGGCGTCGGATACGGGCTCACGATAAGCGGCACGACCTGCGGCGCGATCGCCGGCATGGTCGGGAAAAAAGTCCTTCTTTACACCCACATGTCGGTCAGGGAGGACGCCGTAGAGCTTTTCGGATTCAGCACAAGGGAAGAGCTTGCGGTCTTCAGACTTCTGATAGGCGTTTCGGGAGTCGGCGCCAAGAGCGCCGTCTCGGTGCTTACCCAGCTCACGCCCGAAGGACTGTCGTCGGCGGTCTCGTCGGGTCAGGGTAAGCGAATCTCGGCCGCCCAGGGAATAGGGGCGAAGACCGCCGAGCGCATCGTCCTTGAGCTGAAGGACAAGCTTCCGAGGATCGTTCCGACGTCGGCGGGCGTACCGATAGCCGACGAACGCCCCGCCGTTACGGGAGACGCGTACGACGCCGCGGTCTCGGCGCTCGTAATGCTCGGTTCATCGAGGCAGGAGGCGCAGTCGGCGCTGAGAGGCGCCCCGGCCGGCGCCGATACCGAGGAACTCATAAGATACGCTCTCAAAAGAATGTGATTCGACGGTGAAAAATGGTCAATTTTGAAGAAAACGAGTTTGAATTTGACAGGGAATCGCGGGTCGTGTCGTCGGCTTTCGACGAGCGCGAGGACGCTCTTACCGAGCCGGGCCTCCGCCCGAGGAATCTGTCCGAATATATAGGACAGGAAAAGGCGAAGGGCAATCTGTCGGTATTTATCGACGCCGCGAGACAGCGCGGCGGAGTTCTCGACCACGTTCTCCTGTACGGCCCTCCCGGGCTCGGTAAAACTACGCTCGCCTCGATCATCGCGAACGAGCTCGGAGTAAACATAAAGATCACGTCCGGTCCCGCCATCGAAAAGGGGACTGACCTCGTCGCTCTGCTCACCAATCTCGGAAGCAGGGATATCCTGTTCATAGACGAGATACACCGTCTCCCGAAGGCGGTGGAGGAGATCCTGTATTCGGCGATGGAGGACTACGCCGTCGATATCATAATCGGCAAGGGGCCCGCCGCCCAGAGCATACATCTGCCGCTTGAGAGGTTTACCCTTATCGGAGCGACGACGCGCGCCGGGCAGATAGCAACCCCTCTCAGGGACAGGTTCGGCGTCGTTCTGAAACTCGATCTGTACACGGTGCCGGAGCTTTCGACGATAGTAAAGCGAAGCGCGCGCATCCTGAATATTCCCATAAACGACTACGGTGCGGACGAGATCGCGTCCCGTTCCCGCGGTACGCCGAGAATAGCGAACAGACTTCTCCGCCGTGTGAGAGACTACGCGGAGGTCAGGGGAAGCGGCGTGATAGACCGCGATATCGTCGATTACGCCCTTGAAAAACAGGAGATAGACAAGCTCGGGCTGGACGCCGTCGACAGGCGGATGCTCGAGGTCATAATAAAGTTCTACGGCGGCGGTCCCGTCGGTCTCGACACGGTCGCCGCGACCGTCGGAGAGGAAGCCGTCACGATAGAGGACGTATACGAACCGTATCTCATGCAGATCGGATTTCTCAGCCGCACGCCCCGCGGGCGCTGCGCAACGCGCCTCGCGTACGAACACCTCGGTATCCCGTATTCGGGAAACGCCTCGGGAGTGAATCAGCTAAGCATTTTCTCGGGCGGCGAACCGAATGAAACGAAATGACGCCCGGGGGACGATATGCTTTGCTCTGACAAATGGACCGATTACGAGCTCATCGACTGTTCCGACGGAGAGAGACTCGAGCGCTGGGGCGGATATACGCTCGTCAGACCAGATCCGCAGGTAATATGGAAAAACTGCCGCCTGGCGAAGGAATGGGCGCGTCCCGACGGACGTTATATCCGGCGCGGAGGCGGCGGAGACTGGTCCCCGGACGGCAGGTTTCCCGAAAAATGGACGATCGGATACGAACGGCTCGGGCTCAGGTTTGAGATCAGACCGATGGGGTTCAAACACGTCGGACTGTTTCCCGAACAGGCGGTCAACTGGGAATGGATACACGAGACGGTCTCGGGAGCCGGGAGGGAGGTCAGGATCCTCAATCTTTTCGCCTACACGGGAGGGGCTACGGTCGCCGCCGCCTCGGCCGGCGCCTCGGTGTGTCACGTCGACGCCTCAAAGGGAATGGTGGCTTACGCAAAACGCAACGCCGAGCTGAGCGGACTTTCGTCTGCTCATATCAGATATATCGTCGACGACTGCGTGAAGTTCTGCGAGCGTGAAAAGCGGCGCGGAAACAGATACGACGGCGTCATTATGGATCCTCCGTCATACGGGAGGGGACCGGGAGGCGAAAAATGGACTCTCGAGGACAGCGTGGACGGCCTCGTCGGACTCGCCTCCGAGCTTCTGACGCCCGAACCGCTTTTCTTCGTTCTCAATTCGTACACCACAGGGCTTTCCGCGGCGACGACGGGCTACGTTCTGATGAAAAATCTCTCCCGCCTCGGCGGTACGGTCGAATCGCACGAGCTCGGGCTTCCGGTGAGCGCAACGGGAGGGATACTTCCGAGCGGATCGACTTCAAGATGGAAAGCATGAATCAAAGGTGAAACATGGCCTTTATCTCAGTTAAAAATCTCTCGTTCTCCTATGACGGCAAAACCCCCGAAGAGGGCGGCGCCGGATACGTGCTTAAAGACGTTTCCGTGGATATCGAAAAGGGCTCTTTCGTCTGCATTCTCGGGCGGAACGGCTCCGGGAAATCCACGTTCGCAAAGCTCCTGAACTCGGTGCTCAGCCCGACAAGGGGAACGATAACAGTCGACGGGACGGACATCTCTCCGGCTGACCTTCCGGAGGAGGACGTCATCGCCGTCAGGAAAAAAATCGGAATGGTGTTTCAGGATCCGGACGATCAGCTCGTCACGACGATCGTCGAGGAAGACGTCGCTTTCGGACCGGAGAACATAGGGATAGACCCGGCGGAGATACGCCTGAGGGTCGACGAGGCGCTTAAAACCGTCGGAATGACGGAATACGCCCATCATTCAACGCATCAGCTTTCGGGCGGGCAGAAGCAGAGGATAGCAGTCGCCGGTATACTCGCGATGGAGCCGGAATGCGTCGTTCTTGACGAATCGACGGCCATGCTCGATCCGCAGGGAAGGCGTGATATAATGGATACGGTCACCCGGCTCAACAGAGAGAAGGGCATTACCGTGATACACATAACTCACAATATGGACGAGGCGGTAAGAGCCGGAAGGGTACTCGTTATCGACGGAGGAAGATTCGTCCTTGACGGAACCCCGCGCGAGGTCTTTTCACACGTTGAGGAACTTCGACGGACCGGCCTCGACGTGCCCCAGGTCACCGAGCTGTGCTATCTCCTCGGCAAGAGCGGAATAAACGTGCCGCAGGACGTCATCGATCCCGACGAGGGGGCTGACGCGATCTGCGACGCGCTGAAAACGATAATTAAACCGGGCAAACCGGAATGAAGGTTTTACATGGCAAAAATTGAGCTTGTCGGCGTCTCTTATCTGTACGGCAAGGGGACGCCGTTTGAAAAGCTCGCGCTGGACAAAGTCAACGCGGTTTTCGAAGACAACAGAATAAACGGTCTGATAGGTCATACCGGCTGCGGAAAATCCACCCTTGTCCAGCTTCTGAACGGACTTCTGACCCCGACAGAGGGGAAGGTCCTTCTCGACGGGCGCGATATAAACGAAAAAGGATTTGACCGGCGGGCGCTGAGATTCCGCGTCGGACTCGTTTTCCAGTATCCGGAGTATCAGCTTTTTGAGGAGACTGTGCTCGCCGACGTGTCGTTCGGACCGAAAAACATGGGTCTCGGACAGGACGAGATAAACGACAGGGTCAGACGGTCGCTCAGATTCGTCGGGCTCGGCGACGATATACTTCAGGCGTCCCCATTCGATCTTTCGGGAGGTCAGAAGCGCAGGGCCGCGATCGCCGGCATCATGGCGATGGAACCCGAGGTCCTTATCCTTGACGAGCCGGCCGCCGGACTCGACCCCGCGGGTCGCGCCGACATTTTCGAAGGAGTGCGACGCTATCAGCGCGACAGAAACGCAAACGTTATAATAGTGAGCCACAGCATGGAGGACATGGCGGAATACTCCAACGTCATATCAGTCATGGACCACGGGAAAGTCGTCGCGAGCGACGTCCCCGAAAAAATATTCTCTGACGCCGAAGGCCTCAGACGGGCGGGACTCGATATTCCGGAAATAACCCGGGTGATGCGGAGGATAAAAGAGCGCGGGATCCCGGTCGACGACACGGTCTATAACGTTGAGAAGGCGGCAGGAGATATTGCCGGGCTGGCAGCACGCGGAGGCCGGAATGCTTAAGGATATCACTCTCGGTCAGTATTTCCCGGGGACCTCCGTTCTTCACAGGATGAATCCGACGGTTAAGATCATCGGGACCGTCATGTTTCTCGTCGCGGTATTTCTCTGCCGCTCGCTTCTGTCCTTTGTTTTCATCCTTTCGGCGACCGCGGCTTTCATCGCGATATCCCGCGTCCCTTTCAGGGTGATACTCAAAAGCCTGAAGCCGCTTCTGTTTATTCTCATATTCACGACGCTTTACAGCGTGTTTTTCGTCAAAGGCGAGAATCTTCTCTTTGAGTGGAAGATAATCCACATTTACCGGGAGGGCGTCGTCAACGCGCTGCTGACCGACGTCAGGATCATCTGTCTCCTTGCCGGCAGCTCGGTCATACTGACCTATACTACGTCTCCGATCATGCTGACCGACGGGCTTGAGGAACTTATGAAGCCCCTTAAACTGTTCAGGGTCGACGTTCACGTTTTCTCGATGATGATGTCGATCGCGCTCAGGTTCATCCCGACCCTCATCGAGGAAACCGACAGAATCATAAGCGCTCAGAAATCGAGAGGCGCGGATTTCGAATCCGGCAATCTGTTAAGAAGGGCAAAGGCCCTCATTCCCGTCATAATCCCTCTGTTTTCGTCGTCGATCAGACACGCGATCGACCTCAGCACGGCGATGGAATGCCGCTGCTATCACGGGTCGAAGGGGAGAACGAGGATGAAGGACATATCCCCGAAAATCACCGACTGGCTCTCTCTTCTGATTTTCGCGGCGGTCATAGCCGCCGTCGTTCTGCTGAACGTTTACGTCCCTCCGGTCCTTACCGGCATAGGGATGATGGGGTACTGAAAATTGAAATACATGATACGCGTGTCCTTTGACGGAAGGAATTTCAGCGGATATCAGTTCCAGCCGGACCGCAGGACGGTTCAGGGAGAACTGACGAAAGCCGCCGGGACCATTTTCGGGGAATGCTCGGTCACCGGCTGTTCCCGGACGGACGCGGGGGTGCACGCGACGGGCTTTATCGCCTCGGTCGAGACTCCCTCGGGAAACGTACCGGCAGACAGGCTCCCGTTTGCGATGAACTCTCTCCTTCCGGAGGATATCGCCGTGACCTGGGCGTCGGTCGCCGCTGATGATTTTCATCCGAGATACGACGCAAAGAGCAAGCATTACAGATACCTCATCTGCGATTCGAGACTCAGGGATCCGCTGCTCAGCGGAAGGGTCTGGCAGATCCATACCCGGCTCGACGTCGGCGCAATGGAAGAGGCCGCGCGGATCCTTGTCGGCGAACACGATTTCGCCGCCTTCTGCGCCGCAGGGTCGACGGTCAGCTCAACCGTCAGGACGATTTACGGGATCGACGTAGGAAGGGACGGCGACGTCGTGGCCGTCGACGTTTACGGAAACGGATTTCTTTACAACATGGTGCGTATCATCGTCGGCACGCTCGTTTACGTCTCTCAGGGCAAACTGACCTGCGGCGACGTCGGAAAACTTCTTGAAACCGGCGACAGGACCGCGGCGGGCGTTACGGCGCCGCCTTACGGATTATATCTTACAGAGGTCGTTTACTGATAAGAAAGGATACCCCTATGGGCGACGAGTCAAAAAAAGCGCTTATATTCGATACAACGACGTTTGAGACTGTCGGAAACGACCCGGACGCCCCGCTTTCGTCATCCTCCGATCCCGAAGGGAAGTCAGAACACGTTTCAAAAGGGACGGAATACGTCCCTCAGGGCGGAGGCTTTTCGATAAAGACGTCGCCCGAAAAGATAACGACGTATGAAAAAAAAGCCGGAGTGCCGTCCGCAGCGGGGGATGACTCAGACAACTCAGAGAGCGAAAAATCAAAGAAAAAAATCACGAGAAAAGAAAAAAAGCGCGAAAAAGAGACAAAAAGCGAAGAGATCCTGAGCCCCGGCGAAAAAGACGACAGGACGGAGCGGCGCCGACGCGCCGAACGGCGCGAGCGAACGTCGGTGAGAATGGACCGTATCAGGTTCGATCCCGATAATATTTATACCGAGAACAGGTATTTTACTTCCTTCGCGAGAAAATATACCGTACTCAAACTCATTTCCCTCGTTCTCGCCGCCGTTTTCGCGTTTCTGATGCTCGCCGTTTTCGGATCGTCGATTACGACCGACAGCTTCAAATATCTGATCAAGGACATTGACTTTTCAAGTCTCAATACCGGATCTTTTGAGTCCATGTATTACAGCGGCGGTCTCGACGCGCTGTTTTCGGTGTACCGCGGCGATCTCGTCGTGGTCAATCCCGGCTCAACGTCTCTTTACAAGGGCTCGGGAGCCCGGGCGTTCTATCTTGAGAACGATTACTACTCGCCGGTTCTCGTGACGGGATCGAAGTATTTTCTCGTCTACGATTCAGGGAATACCAGTTACGGTTATACGGTTTATAACAGCTTTACGGCCCTTTCGCAAAAGACCATGTCAAATCCGATAACCTGCGGAACCATCTGCGACGAGGGGAGCTACGTCCTTGTGACGAGGGACGAAAACTACAAATCCGTCATATGCGTATTCGACAAGGATCTGAGAAGCTCTCTTGAAATAAGAAAAGACAAATATACTGTCTCGGTCGACCTGTCGCCCGACGGAAAAAAGCTGTATACGGCCGCTCTCTACGATCTTGACGGGGATTACAGTACCGAGATCACGGTGGTCGACGTCGAAAAGGGCGTCGAAGATATAACCGTGACGGTTGACAGCGTGGTTCCGATGAAAATAAAAAGCCTGGACGGCGGCGGTTACGCCGTCGTGTATACCGACAGAATCATCGTTTACGGAGACGACGGGATAAGACTGAACGAAATAACCCCGGCGACACAGAATCTCGTCAGGGCATACGCGTCGAATGATCTCATCTGCCTCACCTGCAACGCGGGGGTCGTGGGTGACGAAAAGGAAATCAGGATCTTCGATACGAAGGGAAAGGAAATAATACGCGTGAACGAAAGCGGCGAGCTTTTAAAAATCGCGTCAAACGAAGGGAACGTCTATATAATGTTTCAGGAATTCGCCCTGAAAATCGACCCTTCGCTCGGGAAGACGTACCGCGCCGGGATACTTCCGAACGCGCTCGATCTCGTTTTCGCCTCCGGCGGAGAGCCGTTCGTGTGTTATACGGGGAGCGCGCTGCCGCTTGATTTCAAGGAACAGAATAAGGGGAAATAATGGAATTTTCGATACCTTCTCTTGTGCTGGACGGGATAGCCGTCCTGATAGTCGTGATAAGCCTGATCACAGGGATAAAGAAGGGATTTTTCAGGTCTCTTGCCTTACTTATCGCCGTGGTGGCCGCTATTTTCGTTTCGATGACTTTTTCCGACCGTTTCGCCGACTGGATCAACGAAAAATTCGTCAGTGAAAACGTAAACGAAAAGATCAGCGGGATGCTCGGAAAACTCCTGCCCGATGAGAGCGGCGCCCCGGTTACCGCCTCCGAGGAAACGCTGCCCGCGGAAGACGAAGGACCGGCGCCGGAATCCGAACAGGGGGAAAACAAAGACTTCCTGGATTCGCTGAAAAGCGGGACGTTCTCGTCACTGCTCGACCGGCTCGGAAGCTCGATGGAGGCGGTGCTCGCCGAGATAAAAGACAAGGCGGGAAGCGCGCTCCACAGCGCGGCGGAAGCCCTTTCAAAGCCGATTTCGACGAGCATTTCAAAGGGGGCGGCGGTGATCATACTGTTCGTCGGGACGCTCATCCTCGCTCTGATAATAATCAAACTGTTCGACGTGATTTTCAGCACGAAGCCGCTGAGCGGAATAAACCGCCTGCTCGGCGGGATCGTCGGGCTGATCAAGGGCGCGCTTATTACATTTATTTTCTGCTACGCGGCCTGTCGTCTCGTGCCGTCGCTTTCGGGACTCAGCGAGTCGATACCCACCGATATTATCGAAAAAACATTTATCGTAAGACGTATAGGTCTTATGTGACAAACGGAGAACAACAGCTATGCAAATGTGCGTCAGGTGCAAGACAAGACCGGCCGAAATATTCATCAACAGAACGGTCAACGGGGTAACCCAGGCGGACGGTTTCTGCCGTCAGTGCGCCTCTGAACTCAATTTTTTCAACATCAACAACATCATGAAGAATCTCGGTCTTCCCGAGGATGCGATGGAAACTCTGCAGGACGAGATCCAGAGCCTGACCGAAAACGGGGAAGACATCCCCGATGAAGGGACCGATCCCACGGAAGAATCGACCGGCGAGGGTCTTTCAAACGGCAGAGCGCCGTTTTTCAACCTCGGAAAACTCTTCAGCCAGCTCGGGCTCGGGCCGGGTCCTCAGCAGGGCGGAGCGCGTCAGAGCGCCGGCTCCGAAAAAAACGGACAGGGCAAGCCGAATCCGAAGAAAAAGAATCTCAATACGTACTGTACCGATCTCACTTACAAGGCGGCACACGGCGGGATCGACGAGGTCATCGGGAGGGAGCGCGAGCTTAGCCGGGTTATGCAGATCCTTTGCCGGAGGCAGAAAAACAATCCATGCCTGATAGGTGAGCCGGGCGTCGGGAAAACTGCCATCGCCGAGGCGCTTGCGCTGAAAATCGCCCGCGGGGACGTCCCGTATAAACTCGCGGGCAAGGAAGTGCATCTGCTCGACATGACGGCGATAGTCGCCGGGACCCAGTTCAGGGGACAGTTCGAAAAGCGTATGAAGGACCTCATCGAGGAGGTCAAGAGCCTCGGGAACGTGATCCTCGTCATAGACGAGGTGCACACTATCGCGTCGGCGGGGGACGCAGAGGGCTCCATGAACGCCTCGAACATACTGAAGCCCGCGCTTTCCCGCGGGGAGATCCAGGTTATAGGGGCGACGACTCTCAACGAATACCGCAAGTATATAGAAAAAGACGCTGCTCTCGAGCGCCGTTTTCAGCCGGTTATGGTCGACGAGCCGTCCGTCAGCGACTGCATCGGTATTCTCGAGGGGATAAGCAAATATTACGTTGATTTTCACGGAATCAAAGTCAGCGACGAGGTGCTTAAAAGGACCGTTATCCTTTCGGAAAGATATATAACAGACAGATTTCTGCCCGATAAAGCGATAGATCTGCTCGACGAGGCGCTCTCGGCGGTTTCTCTGCGCTCCGGCGCCTTCGCAAAATATCAGGAAAAGAAAAAAGAGCTCGAAAAGGCCGAGTCGGACCTCGGCGCTCATGAGGCGCAGCCGGCCGGGGAGGATTCCGAAGCTTATTTCAAAGATCTTGCCGAGCTCAAATCCAACTGTCTCCGTCTGAAAGAAGAGCTGAAAGAACTGAAAGACGAGGCCGACAAGGTGGAGCTTACCGAAAAGGATCTCGCAAACGTTATCGAGATCTGGACGGGCATTCCCGCCAGCAACATCGTGGAAGGCGACTCCGAAAAGCTCAGGAGACTCGAGGAAAATATCAGGGCGCGCATAGTCGGTCAGGATCAGGCGGTCGACGCCGTGGTCCGCGCCGTAAAGCGCAGCCGCGCGGGAGTTTCCGCCAAGAGAAAGCCGGTTTCGTTCATTTTCGCCGGGCCGACGGGAGTCGGCAAGACCGAGCTCGTAAAAGTCCTTGCCGAATCTCTTTTCGACTCGCCCGAGATGCTTATACGGCTCGATATGTCCGAGTTCATGGAAAAGTTTGCCGTTTCTCGTATCATCGGCGCCCCTCCGGGATACGTCGGGTATGACGAAGCGGGACAGCTTACCGAAAAGATCCGCCGCAAGCCGTATTCCGTCGTGCTTTTCGACGAAATTGAAAAAGCCCACCCCGACGTGCTCAACATACTTCTTCAGATCCTTGACGACGGAAGGATAACGGACGCGCAGGGCAGGACCGTAAACTTTGAAAACACGATTATCGTTATGACAACAAACGCCGGCGCGAACGTATCCGGTTCGGTGCTCGGATTCGGCGCCAGCAGCGCCGACGGCGACGCCGCGAGGACTGAAAAGGGACTGTCGTCCTTCCTCCGGCCGGAATTCATAAACAGGGTCGACGAGATAATCACCTTCAACCGCCTGACGAAAGAAAACTTCGCCGATATCGCCGGGATCATGCTGCGGCAGCTTTCTGCGGCTATGGAGGAAAAGAAGATCTCTCTCAGATATGACGACGGAGTTAAGGCATATATCGCCGAAAACTCGTTCAGCGACAAGCTCGGCGCTCGCAATATGCGGCGCTATATCGAAAGAAACATTGAGGACAAGATAGCGGACATCCTGTTTGACGATCCCGGGGTAACGGGCATTTACGTCAAAGTTGACGACGGATCCCTGTCGTTCAGCAAGATCTGATCTCCGCCGCGACGCTTTTTTATGGCTGAAAAGTGGTATGACAAAAGCATAAAGCAGGTTGAGGTCGCGCTGAAAACGGACGTCAACCACGGGCTCGACGAGAAAGAGATCAGAAAACGCAGGTCTGAGGACGGCGAGAACGACGTTTACGGAGGTTCCCGCAAATTCGGCGGCTATCTGAGACACATCATTTTTGACTATACCTCGATCCTGATGCTTGTAACGCTGCTGATAGCAGCGGTGTTTGACGAGCGCAAAAACCTTTTCGTCATGATCGGGGTCCTCGTTACCTACTATATCATCGTTATTGCGTCATATCTGCGTTCAGAGCGAATTCTCAGGAACGTAAGCGAGCAGGGTCTCCCTTCCGTCAGGGTTATCAGGGGAGGGAAGCTGTCGGTCATACATCAGCGCGAGATGGTGAGGGGCGATGTGTTCCTCATCGCAACTGGAGACATTATTCCGTGCGACGCACGGCTTTGCGAAAGCAGCGGGCTTGAAATCCTCGAGGCGGCCGTGACCGGCGTCATGACGGCGTCCCGTAAGGACGCGAGGTTCGTCGATTTTCACGACATACCGGAGTCGGAGCGCAGAAACATGGCTTTCGCCTCGACGGTCGTCACTCACGGTACCGGAAAAGCGATATGCTGCGAAGTCGGCGCAGATACGGCGATAAGACGAAAAAACGGCGGAAAGCCGCCTTTCCGCGACGAACAGGACGACGTTTTCGTATCCGTTAACGATTTCTGCAGAAAATGGACCATTTTCATGACCGTCTGGATCTTTGTCCTGACGGCTGTCGACGTGTTTTTCGGCAGGGGGACGGGCGGCATTTTTGACACGTTCCTGCTCGGCGTCTCCTCGGCAGTCGCGTCGATGAGCGAGTTTTATCTTGCCTTTGCATATATCTCCCTCGCCTGCGGAGTTTACGCGGCGGTAAGCAGAAAGGGTGACGTCAACCGCGGAGCGCTTGTCAATTCCACCTCCCGGCTGAACACTCTCAGAAATCTCACCTGTCTGATCGTCCCGAAAAGGCACGGATTCTGCGCCAGCGAAACTGAGGTCGGGTACGTCTGCGCGAACGACGACGTTTTCAAACCGGACGATCACGGATATAAGAGAAACGCGTCCAGGGTGCTGAGATACGCGCTCCTTTCTACGGGACTTTACGGTACCGACCGTCTGTCACGTAAAAACCAGACGCGCGACAATGTCAACACGTCGGAGGAAGAGTGCATTCTGAACGCTTCGCGCGAAATCGGCGAATATAACGTAAAACTCGAAGAGAATTATCCGCTTCTCGAGCATATTTCAAGAGGCAGGGATTCTTTATTCGATACGTCGCTCGTCAGGTACGGCAACGGGTTCGTCGTCGCTCTCAGGGGAGAATACGTGAAGATCCTCCCGAGATGCAGATACTACTGCGAAAACGGCAGGGTATACGATATGGACAATGAAAAAATGGAGTCGCTCGTATCGACCGCCAGGGAACTGACCAGAATGTCTTACCGAGTGATCGCCGTCGCGTCAAAGGATACGACGTATAACAATCTCATGCGGATATCGGCGAGCCAGACCGAACTCACTCTCGAAGGCATGATAGCCATAAAGGAATCGGTGCTGCCGGACGCTGCAAAGAACATTTCCCGCTGCCGCTCGGCAGGGATCAAGGTCATCATGCTGTGCGACGATGACGACGAAAGCAATCTGAGCTTTGCCGCCTCGCTCGGCATCGCGACGTCGGCGTCGGAGATCGCGACCTCGGCGGAACTTAAAGGCAGCAAAGAGGCGCTGTTCCGCGCAAACGCCGGGCTCTATTCGGTTTACGTCGGGCTGTCGGTATATCAGAAAAGACAGCTTGTGAAGTATCTGCAGGAAAACGGCGAAAAGGTCGGTTTCCTGTGCTCCGAGCTCGACGAGATCATTCTCATGCGCGACGCCGATATCGGCTTCTCCCGCAGCGTGACGATATCCGACAGCGCGGTCGGCACCGTAGAGGTCGGCGGGATCGCCCTGAACGCAAGAAATTCGCAGCAGACGAAGGAAACGGGATGCGACGCTCTGAAATTCGTCTCCGACGTCATCGTTTCCGATCCGGATCTGAAAACAGGAACCGGCGGATTCAACGCGATGGTCGACGCCGTACTCTGCGGGAAATCGATTTACCACAATCTTCACCGCATGATAAGATATATGCTTTCGAGTCAGTTCGCGAAGATCATAATCGTGCTTGCGTCGATTATTTCGAGATTCACGCTGCTGACCCCTCCCCAGGTCCTTTTCTGCGGACTTATAGTCGATTTTCTCGCCCTCGTCGTCATAGCTTTCGAAAAGCCGTCATACCGGCTGCTTGAGACCGACGTCGACAGGGAAAGGCTGCGTCATCCGATCGGAAAGAATCCGCTTGCGATATTCTGCGGCGTGATATGGGCAGTGCTCACAGTCGCGGTCATATATCTTATGGTCAGGTTCAGGATCATATCATCCGTTTCGGTCTACACCTGTACGTTCCTGATCTTCACTGTCTCCCAGCTCACAGTACTGCTTGAATACAAGCTCGAGAGGGGTTATTTCGGAGGCGACGTCAGATTCAACGGAGCGCATCTTATACTGATACTTTTCGTTGCGTTGTTCTTCACGCTCGCGTTCCTTGTCCCGGGTATCGGCGCGGCCTTCGGCGTCGCTCCGGTCCAGCCGGCGGCGATACCGGGCGTTGTAATCGTTCCGGTCCTTATTTTCGCTGTGTGCGAGATCGCCAAGTACGTATCCGGAGTCAGAAAAAGAAAAAAAGAAGATGAACAGGTGAAAGCAGATGCTCGGCATATTTGACAGCGGACTCGGCGGTCTTACGGCGCTTAAGGCGCTGCGCCGTCTCGCGCCGGACGAAGACATTATCTATCTCGGGGATACCGCCCGCGTACCGTACGGAACGCGCTCGCGCGAAACGATCGTAAAATACGCCCTCGAATGCGGGAGATTTCTCGAAAGCAAGGGAATTGACAGGCTTCTCGTCGCCTGCGGGACGGTGTCCGCAAACGCGCTCGGGGTGCTTGCAGATAAGTTCAGCTTTCCCGTGACCGGAGTGATACGTCCGGCCGTCGGAAAGGCGGTACGCACGACGGTGAACGGGAAGGTTGCCGTGCTGGCGACCTCGGCGACCGTCAGGAGCCGGGCGTACGAAACGGAGCTGCTTGATTACTCCCCCGACCTGAAAGTGTTCCAGAAGGCCTGTCCGCTTTTCGTTCCGCTCGTTGAAAACGGGCTCGGTCCGGATTCCGAGATCGTCAGACTCGCCTGTGAAATGTATCTCTCGGACGTCCGCGATTTCGGGGCGGACACCGTTATTCTCGGCTGTACGCATT
>JAFTDQ010000113.1 GCA_017454075.1 Clostridia bacterium | reverse complement strand
CTCCGTCATGATCTCGTCGTTGATCTTTCTGCCGTCCTCGTAATACTGAGTGCAGGCCTCTGTCGTGATGGTGAAGCCCTGAGGGACGGGAAGCCCGATGTTGGTCATCTCGGCAAGGTTAGCGCCCTTGCCTCCGAGAAGCTCGCGCATACCTGCGTTGCCTTCGGTGAACAGATAACAATATTTCTTTGCCATTATGTTTCCTCCAATGTTATTGAAACAGTGCCAACGGATATTATATCATTTTCGCTCCGAAAATGCCACCGTTTCAAGTAAATTAACAGATTATTAACATTTAACTTACGGTATTTCGGGCGTCCAGTACTCGGTTCCGTAAAAATCACGGAACATATACATGGCGGAGCATTTGTCGCGGTCGATCTCGACGTTGCTGATGACGTGATTTCCGGTATAGGTCAACTGTTCGCCGATCAGATAGCTGTTCTGATAATTTCCGTTATAATCGTAGTAGTCGCAGACAAAGTCGATTTTGTCTCCGACCGTAAGTCCGGTAAGCTCCTTGGCCACAGTTTCTGTCTCCCCGTTTATATAATCGGATCTTACGCCGGCTATATATCCGTAAGGATTTGCGGAATCAAAGACGAGGATCAGATTTGCCCTTTCGCCGTTTAGCAGGATCGGGACCCGGCCGGTTATGCTGTAGCTGTTCCCCTCCTGTACGCTGTCAAGGAAATAGTACGCGACCGGCCAGTTGTCTATCGCGAGCCACGTGCCGTCGTATTCTCCGACTAGTTCTCCCTTTTCGGTGAAATCGTACACGTTGTCGAGACCGAGGTCGATATACCCCGTGCCGTCGTCGTAGAACACGTTGAGTTCAAGGTCATGGACGAGACTCCACTGTTCCGGGCTGAGTTTTATGACGTTTTTCCCTTCGGATCTTACCCAGACAAGCGCCGAATCGTCAAACTGATGCTCGTTTATATAGTTCGCCGCCTTGTTTATATCAAGCGATCTGCCGCCGATGAGGCCGGAAAGGAGGGACGTCACGTCTATCCCGGATCCGCCGCCCGAGACCATTCCGAGGATCGAGGAGATCGGAGAGTTGCCGGCCGATGCCGTCTGTCCCGTTGAACCCACCGCGGCGAAGCTTCGGATGCAGTCGAGGTATTCGCTGTCCATGTTCGCGGCCTCGCAGGCTGCGATGGAGCTGTTGACCGACGAGGTCTTTCTGTACGGGAAATACGCCGAAACCCCGTAGGCGTTCGTCATATTCGACGACGTGCGGTTATATTTGACGGCGCCGAGCAGAGCCTCGGCGAGCGCGTTTGACTCTTTCGTTCCGAGATTGTACGCGAGATGAACGAGGTCAATCTGGTCTATTTTGCTTGAAGAAGCGAACTCTCTCGCGTCTGATCTTGCGTCCGAGACCTGCTTGTACCCGTTGTTTTCGATGAGATCAGACGTCGAGACCGAAAAGTCTTTCAGCTTGGACGGGACGGTCGCGCTGAGCTCCGCAAGGTCAATTATCGAGAGGGTCGCCTTCTGTCCGCTGCATTTCTGAGCGCAGAAATCAACGAAATCGTCGATTATGTTCCTTCCGAGTTTAACGGTCGGTATCGAGGTGTTTTTCGACAGCTCTCCGAGCCAGTTCGTGTAATACCAGCCGCATCCCGGCTCGGTTTCCTCGGAAGCCACGAGATAATCCGCGTAGCTGTCGAGCATCAGGGCGTTTTCGATCGTCGCCATGAGGCAGGTATCGAATCCGACGAAATCAAATTTTACGCCGCCGGATCTGAGCGCGTCGTTAATTCCCTTCAGCGTCATCGAGCCGGCGGACGCGTTTTTCTCATCGTATCCGTATCCGGAAACAGATCCGCCTCCGTGGTCCCACAGGATGAGCTGATATCTGTTCGCGGGATAATTGTCCGCGCAGTATTTTATAAAATTCGCGAGAGTCGATGATTTTGTCAACGGATCCCTGCCGTCGTTTTTGACAAGGGTCACGAGTTTTTTGTTTTCGATCTTATGGATCTGGTTATTCGTGCTGCTGACCCTGCTGTCGTGCCATTCCTTCGCGCCGCCGGTGTAGATCAGCAGATTTACCTTGTCGGAGAGGTCTGCGCCGAGCATTTCGCGTATATCGGCCGAGGCCATTCCGTTCTTGGTCTCAAGGTCGGCGCCGCACATATATACCATGAGGGTGACGGTATCCCTGCCGCTTCCCTTTACGGTCGTATATTTTGCCCGTGCGCCCGAGGCGACAGTTTCGTCGAGCTTTCCGGTATTGGATTTTGACGTCCAGCCGGTCGAGACCGCGCCGCCGCCCGAAAAACCGCCCAGCAGTTCGCTGAGCGACGTCGGAAGAGAGGGACTTGTCACGACCGGGGCGTCGCCGCCTCCGCCGAGGAGGTTTGACAGGAGCCCGCCGCCACCGCCGAGCGCGACGATGATCGCTATAACGATCGCGATAAGTTTGCCGCCGCCTCCCGAGGCACGCGTCTCGCCGCCCTGATCGGGTCCCGACGGACGCCCGCCGCCTCCGACCGGTCCGGTCCCGAGGCCGGAGCCGCGTCTGCTGAGATCGTGTCCCCTTCCGGTGACGTTTTTTTCACGTCCTACCGGTCTGTTGTTGTTCATATAACCACGCTTTCCGCGCCGGAACCCGGCGCCGATTGTATTACTTTCAAAATAATTTTTATACCTGAACGGGCTTTTCGTATCTCACGACCCGCCGCCCGTCGGGGAGTACGCGCTCTCCCGTCATCCGGTATCTTTCCCTGACTAGCGCCTGTCGGGCGATGAAATTGTTCTCTCCCGTTTCGGCGGCGACCGCCGAGAGCGACTCTGCCCGCGCCTGCCTTTCGACGTACCTGAGGACCGTGGCAAAACACCCCTGACCTCTGTGCGCCCTGTCGAGGACGGCGTTTTTTATTACAAGTGCTCCGTTATTCGATTCAAGGCAGAAACAACCGAGAGGGATGTCGCGGTGATCCGTGACGGAAAAGAGCATGCCGTTCTGAGCAAGCGCGGCGAGCTCTCCCGGCGCGGGATAGCCCTCCGGCCACTCTGTGATCCCGTTGTCCGACAGGAAAATATCCGCCTCGACAAAGATTTTCCCGAGCGGCAGGACGTCGCTCTCGACGGAGGGTCTGATAAACAGAGGATAAAACATAATTTTGCTCCGAAAAAATGTACGTTTGTCAATG
>JAFTDQ010000008.1 GCA_017454075.1 Clostridia bacterium | reverse complement strand
TGCTCGATCTTCCCGCTCCGATACCGGATGACGTTGAAAAACTGACCTGGAACACCGCGGGTGTCCAGCTCAGGTTCCGCGGGACCTTCAGCGAGATACATATACGCGTCGAGCTCCTTTCGCCCCCGAAGTTCACGCACATGACGACGATCGGCGAGAGCGGCTTTGACATGTATCTGAAAACCGATGGGGACGCCGACCCCGTTTACTGCTCGAGCTCCTACATACCCGACAAGACCGGGACGGGATACGAGGCGACGATGTGGTCGGGAGGAAAGATTAAAGCCGGCGTGACGCTTAATTTCCCGCTTTACAACGGTATAAAATCGTTTGAGATCGGTTTTGACGACGACGCGGAGATCCTCCCTCCGGAGCCGCACAAAAACGGCAGGATACTCGTTTACGGCGGCTCGATAGATCAGGGCTGCGCCGCTCAGCGCCCCGGAATGGCGTATTCCAACATCCTTTCGAGATGGATGGACCGGGAATTTATAAATCTCGGCTTTTCCGGCGCCGGGCGGGCGGAGGACGAGGTCGCCCTCGCGCTCAGGGAGATACCCGGCGTGACGGCGTTCGTCATAAACACGGCGGGCAACTGTTTTTCAAGGAGCCACCTCGCGGAGCGGTTCCCGAGCTTCATATCCCTTATAAGGGAGAGATATCCCGATACTCCGATGCTCATTTACTCGCTCCCGCGCTGGACTTGCGACAGGTTCGGGTCCGATCCAGAGACGTCGAACGAAGGCAAGGCGGAGGAGCTCGAAAAACTGTTCAGAGAACTCGCCGCGCGCGACCGGCACGTTTATTTCATGCGCTCGGAAGGCGGCGGAGAGCCGTTTGACGGGCACCCGATGGAGTATGAGCACACCGTCGACGGCTTCCATCCGAACGATTTCGGATTTGCCCTGATGGCCCGCGAGCTGTACTTTAAACTCAACGAGATAAGCGCCGCCGAAAAGAAAATATAGTTTTTTCGAAGCAGACCGGATCTCAGCCGGTCTGCTTTTTCGCTTTGATGATACGGTATCGCCGCGTTTGTAAACTTCACTCAGAAGCGGACGCGCGTCATGACCGGGGGCCCTCAAATGTTTTTCGGCGAAAAAGGCCTCCTTTTGTTGCATATCGCCCGGAAAAGTGATATAATATATATTGCAGTGAACGATTTGAGCTTCCCGGAGGCGGCGCCCCGGGAGGCGCGGAAGGAAGCGGGGCGCCTTTTTCCGGGTCCCGCAATATGAAATGAGAGCAACAGTATACGACATAGCGAGAGAGCTCGGTATCGCGCAGGGCACGGTCAGCAAGGCGCTGACCGGCAGCCCGGGAGTCAGCCCCGAGCTCCGCGAAAAAGTGCTTGAAACGGCGAGGCGGATGGGATACAGATACAACAGATACGCCCGTTCGCTCGCAAGCACGCCGGTCAAGATAGGAATAACCTATCCCGACGTGTGGCACGAATACTACAGCCGCATAACAAAGGGGATCGACGACGAGATCGACGATCTCGAAGACAGGAACGTATCCGTCGAGCTCAAAAAGTTCTCGTCGCTTTACGGCGACGAGGAGATGGCCGAAATAATAGATCAGTTTATAGCCGAGGGCGACGTCAAGGGCGTGCTTCTTTTCCCGTCGTCGACGGCTTTCAGGCCCGAGATCTACAAAAAACTCGACAACGCGGGGATCGCCTACGTCGTCGTCGCCCACAGGATAGAGGAGATGGAAAGTATTCCGAGCGTCCGTATCGACGCCGAAATGTCGGGGCGGCTCGCATCTGACGCTCTTTCGCTCGCGCTTCCGTCCGGTTCCGCCTGCGCGGTCATAGCAGGTACCATGGAAAACCGCGAGCATCTTAAAAAAACCAGGGGATTCGAGGACGGCGCCGCCCGTCACGGGCTGAGGTATATCGGCGAGTACTGTTCGATGGACGACCCGGGGCTGGCTTTCGAGACCGCCGACCGGCTCATCACCGATCATCCGGACGTTAAAGGGATATACGTGGTCTCGGCAAACTCCGTCGGTGTGTGCCGGTGCATAGACGAAAAATACCGCGACAGGGGCATAAAGCTGATCGGGACCGACATTTTCGACGCCATAGTACCTTATATCGAGAGCGGCGTGATGACTGCGACGATATATCAGAGCCCGTCGAGACAGGGAAGAATAGCGATAACCTCGCTGTACGACAGGATCACGACGAGAAAGAAAGTTGAAAACGACATCACGGTGGCGCCTTTTCTGCTCATGAAAAGCAACTACCGGCCGTTCCTTGATGTGTGATTTTAATCAGAAAGAGCCGCGCGCGGCTCTTTTTGTTTTCACGGGCCGCCCCGCCGTTGACACGCGCCGCTCTGTGTGATATAATGCGGGAAAAGAATTCGAATTCCAAAGGAGCGGCCATGAACAGATTATTTATCCGCGCGGTCTCCGCAGCGCTGAGCGTTCTGACCCTGATCTGCGCCGCGGGATGCGGCGCGACCGGGGATCCCCGGGAAACGGACGAGCCGGCCGCGTCCGAAACTTCCGTTTCCCCGGACGGCACCGTAAGATACTCGGTCTCGGGACCGGGAGGGGCCGTACCCGGCGGCGCCGTGGATGGTATCCCGGGATATATAAGCGGGGAAGCGGTACAGTCGCCCGGCGCCGGCGAGGGATATACACCCGTCACCGCCGTTCCGGCGACGGGATACAGGTTCGCCGGATGGAGCGACGGCGTGAAGGACGCCGTGCGGACCGAGACCCCGGGGAATGCGCCGGAGAGCGTGACCGCGCTTTTCGAGTATGATTATCTCGATATGCCGGTCATATCGGTGGCGACCGAAACGGGGCGTGACGTGACCTCCAAGGAGGTCTATATAAGCTGCTCGGTCACGGCGTTCGACGCCGACGGGACGGCGCTTTACGAAAGCGGCGACGTCTCGATACGCGGCCGGGGAAACAGCACCTGGAACATGGAGAAAAAGTCGTACCGCTTAAAGCTCGGCAAAAAGGAGAACCTCCTCGGGGTCGGGAAAGGGAAGAACAAATCCTGGGTGCTGCTCGCCAACCACTGCGATCATTCCATGCAGAGGGTCGCCGTCGTCTTCCGGATGGCGTCTTTTCTCGGCGGATTCGACTACGTCCCGGGATTCAGGTTCGTTGAACTGTATCTTAACGGCGAGTACCGCGGGGTATATCTTCTTACCGAGCAGACCCAGACGGGGGAGAGCAGGGTCAACATAGACGAGGGCGATTACGAGACGAACGTCGGGGCTGATTTTCTTATCGAAAAGACGGCGTGGGATTACGAATACGGCTTTACGGTAAAAACAGAGCCTTACGGGATCAAGAGCGATCTCTCGCCCGACGAAAATATCAGGAACGCACAGATAGAGTGGATAGACGGCAAGGTCACGGAGGCCTGCGACGCGCTCGCCGCCGGGAACTATGAAACGGCAAAGAAACTCGTCGATATCGATTCGCTCGTCGACGATTATCTGCTTCAGGAGATCACGAAGAACTTCGACGTCGGATTTGACAGTTTTTATATGTTCTATACCGGAGGAAAGCTGTATTTCGGTCCCCCGTGGGATTTCGATCTCTCCCTCGGCAACGCCGACCTCGGATTCGAGGACTGGCGTGGGCTCGCGGCGGCCGTCCACCCGACGAGCGAGCAGTTCGATACGTCGAACAGGTGGTTCTGCAACACGATGAGGCACGCGTGGTTCAGAAAGCTCGTCGTCGACAGGTGGAACGAAATAAAGGACGACGTTATGACCCTCCCCGGGATCGTTTCGGAGAACGAAGCCCGGTACGGGAGGTCGTTCGGACGCAACTTTGAAAAATGGGACATTTTCGGGAAGAACTTAGCGAGGACGACGAAGGCGCTCACCGACCTGACGTCATACGGGGAACACTGTTCATACCTTTCCGACTGGCTGAAAAACAGGATAGAGTGGCTCGACGGGGTCTTTAACTCAAAGGAGTTCGCACGCGGGGATCTGACCGGAAAATGACGCCGCGCGCCGCTTTCCCGGCAAAAAAATACGTCTCCGTCCCGGCGCGGCTCTTGACAAATCCGTGGACATAATGTATAATGACAATAAAGTCAGAGAATGCGCATTCCAAAGGCGAATCGGCGCGTTCACAGGCAAGAAACCGGAGGACTTTCATGAAAAAAACCATCATTCTCCTGCTGGTCGTCAGCTTGCTGGCGGCTTCGACGGCGATCCCCGTTTCGGCGGCGAAGGGAGTGGACGTCTATCTTGACGAGCTTTCGATGTCGGGATATGTTTTCCACGGCGGGATCGGATATTCCTGGACCGACAAGGACACGGGCAAGGTTTATACCACTCCGTGGATCGGCATGCGTTTCGAGCATCCGAGCGAGCGCCCGTTCTACTACGACGCCGCAAAGGGCGTAAACGCAGAGATAGAGTCGAAGCACACGATAGGCGGACACGAACCGCGTCAGGGCGCGATAGATCACGCCGACTTTACGTGGGACGTGAGCGCGTTTGCGGCGGGCGGATCCCTGCCGTTCTCCGCTCAGGTCTGCAAGGCCGCGGGAACTCAGAACGCCGAATACAGCGTCCTCGTTGACGGCGCTGTCAAATGGACTTCGGGCTCTGTTACGGCCGAAAACGGCCTCATCGACGTGAGTCTGAACATCCCCAAGGGAGCGAAAACGCTCACCCTCAGGGCGGACCGCGGTCCCGACGACGACTGGACGAACGGAGAATATCACTGGGTCGAGCCGAAGATAACCCTTCCCTCGGGGGCGAGGGTCACGAGAATGGACAAGCGCGTTTTCAAATACTACGGAAACGGCGGCGAGACCAAATACTGGATAGGTGAAAAGAACGACGGAAACGGCGTTGCCGCCGATTTTTGGAACGCCTCCCTTAACGGCTGGAACAAATTCACCACGAAGAGCGTCATCTCGGGACATCAGACGCACAGCGCGGACAACGGCGGGAACGCCTGCGTGACCTGGGACATTTCCGACCTGAAGGCCGGATATTTCACCGTAGCGGTCTGCAGCAATACGAATTACGATCAGAACACTTATCATTTCTACGGACAGTTCAGCGTCCTCGTTGACGGCGAGGAAAAGGCGTCGTCCCCTGTCGTCGAGGTGACGGACGGCCTCTGGAGGGCGACTGTCGAGGTGCCTTCCGACGCCGGGACGCTCACGGTCAACGTGAACAACGGCGGCGACGAGCACACCTGCGGCGCGTTCACCGTCGCCGACCCGATATTCGTCGGGTATTCATCGGGCGCCGAGCCTGTCGTTCCGCTTGATCTGTATCTCGACGAGCTTTCGATGTCGGACTATATATTCCACAGCGGGCTCGGTTATTCCGCCAACAGAGGAACGAACCAGCCGTGGATCGGCGAGCGCTTCGAGGCACCCGGCGAGCGTCCGCAGTATTTCGACTCCGCAAAGGGGCAGTTCGTTGATATCAAGTCAAGACACACGATAGGCGGGCACGAGCCGTTCGAGGGATTTGAGAACGGAAACGGCAAAATAGAGCACGCCGACTTCACGTGGGATATCAGCGCGTTTTCATCCGAATACGATCTTCCGTTCAGCGCCAAGGTATGCAAGAACAATTCGGATACCAACGCCGAATACAGCGTGCTCGTCGACGGAGTGAGCAAATGGTCCTCCGGCGTCGTCACGGGAGCCGACGGGCTGATCGACGTGAGCTTCACCATCCCGAAGGGATCGGAAACTCTCACGCTCCGGGCGGACAGAGGATCCGACGGGACGTGGGCGAGCGGAATGTACCACTGGGTCGACGCAAAGATCACGCTTCCCGCCGGGACGAAGATCACGAGGATGGATTCCCGGAGCTTCAGTTATTACGGCAACGGCGGCGAAAACGCCTATCTTGTCGGATTCAAGCATGAAAAGCACGGCGACGGCGTCGCTGATTTCTGGAACGCCGCATACGAAGGCTGGAACAAGTTCACGACGAAACACGTGATCTCGGGCCATCAGACGGACGACGCCGACAACGAAGGCAACGCATACGTTGAATGGGACGTCTCCGACCTCGGCTCCGGCTACTTCACGACGGCGGTCACGAGCAACTGGCCGAATACGGCGTTCTGCGCTCAGTTCAGCATCCTTATTGACGGGCAGGAGGTCGAATACAGCTCTGTCATGAAGGGCTCCGACGGGCTCTGGAGAGGGACGGTGCGCGTCCCCGCCGGAGCGAAGAAGCTGACGGTCAACGTTAACAACGGCGGCGACCGCCACACCTGCGGCGCGTTCACCGTCGCCGACCCGATATTCGCGGCCGACCCGCTCGGCTCGGCTCCCACCTCGGACGTCACCGTTTCGGCGGCGGTCGCATCGGTCGTTCTCGGAACGCTCGCGCTTGTCGTCTGCCGCGGGAAAAAGAAAAAAGGATAACGGGATAAGGAAACAGAGGACACGCTTTTAATGTACGCGCTTTGAGGAAAAAGACCATGAAAAAAAGCAGAATAATATGTTCAATCCTGGCCGCCCTGTTCGTGCTGTCGGTCTTCGCCGCCTGCGGCGAAACGGGTCCCGGGAAAAACGACCCGGACAATACCGGCGCGCCCATCACGAACGACGAGGGATATACGATGAGAGTCCCGAAGCAGGACCACAAGGGCGCGGCCTTCACCGTCCTTTCCTGCCAGGGAGAAAACACTCCGACCGCCCGCTACTGGACGCAGTTCAGCGTCGAGGAGGACAGCAACGAGCAGCTTGACTCGGCTCTCTTCAAGAGAAACAAGGCCGTCGAGGAATATCTCGGCATAGATATCGAATTCGCTCAGCGCCTCAACTCGGTCGTTGACGTCGAGGCCTACCGCACGGGCGTCATCACGGGCGACGACGAGTTCCAGCTCGCCGCGTTCATCGACCGCTTTGCGCTCGGGCTCGCCATGGAGGGCTACGTTCTGTCTTTCGCCGACCTGCAGGATTATTACGTCGATCTTTCAAATCCCTGGTGGGATCAGGAGATCAACAAGGAGCTTTCGATCTCGAACAAGCAGTATCTTGCGGCGGGAGCTTATCAGCTCGACCTCTTCGGGGCGATGACCGTCCTGCTCTTCAACAAGCAGATCGCCGAGGACAATCACCTCGACAACATTTACGAGCTTGTCCGCAAGGGCGAGTGGACAATGGAAAAAATGGCCGGAATGATGTCCGTCTCCGTCTCCGACGTTGACGGCGACCAGACGATGACCAATCAGGACGTCTGGGGTGCCGTCGCCGCCGGCGCGCAGTGGAATCAGAGCTTTTTCCCGGTTTCCGGCGAAACGATAATAAAGAAGGACAAGAACGACATACCGTATCTCGCCGCCTCCGGAAACCGCAACATGCTCAATATCGTTGAGTATCAGTGGAATACAATTCAGAAGAGCGACTATTTCTACCAGATGGACGCGGAGGGGAACACCTTCACGACCTCCCCGTACTGGGACGGCATGATCTATACCGCCGTTATCAATATGTTCTCTCAGGGCAAGGCCCTGTTCGCGAGCGCGGCGCCGATGTATCTCGTGTCGGATTATCTCAGAAAGATGGAGGACCATTTCGGTATCGTTCCTTATCCGACCTTCAAGGAGGTCAAGGCGGGGACGAACTACGGCGCGTTCATGCCGGTACTTATCACCCACGTCGTTCCCTACAACACGTCGGATCCCGAGCTCGCCAGCGCGTTCCTTGAGTATACCGCGTTCTATTCCTATGAAAACTCCATGTCGATCTACGAGGATACCGTTATATCGGTGAGGGGCACGCGCGACGAGGAGAGCGGCGAAATGCTCTCCATGATGAGGAAAAACCGCAAGGTCGACCTCGCGCGCACGTATTTCCTCAACACAGCGCAGGTCGCGTACAACGACATTTCAAAGTACGGCTCGTTCGTGTGGGCATCCGGCTGGAGAAAGCACGAGGACAGCATAAAGGATCAGATCGACGGCGTCGTGCTTGCGTTCGCCGCGCTCAAATAACTGACGTATAATCAGAAATACGGGAGGAAAACAAAATGAAGTTCAGCAGAATCACGGCATTGCTTCTCAGTCTCGCGCTCGTTCTGGCTTTCGCGTCCTGCGCAAAACCCGGAACGGGGGAAGACACCGGAAAGGTCACGCAGAAGGATCCCGGGAAGGTCACGGCCGCCCCGGATACCGAACCCGATACCGAGGAGGAGACCGACGAGCCGATACCGGAGCCGGAGGACGTCGATCTTTCGGTCGTCGAATGGACGTCGGCAAACGGCCCGGAAGGGTATGAGATCCGCAAAAACAACAACGGCAGCCCGGTAAGCCTCGGAAACGGCAGCTACAGCTTTGACAAAAGTCTTGTCGTCGTTCCCGGAGCGGGGGACGCCGAGGCGTCTGCCGTCGAGATAGTTTACGAGCTCACGGATACGTATTTCGCATTTACCACGATCGCGGGAGTCGACGACAGCTCTGCCGACGGGACCGTCGAGTTCCTTGTTTACGCTGACGATACGCTCGCCGCGCGCACGGGCGCCATGGCCCACGGAGAATTCATGTATCTCCAGGCGGAGGTCTTCGGGTGCAGCGAGGTAAAACTAGTCGTGACTAACGCCGACGGCGACAACGCCGGCGACCTCGCGGTATGGGCCGCCCCCACGCTCTTCGCGGGAATGGATTTCACCAAATACGAGGCGACAGTCCCCGGCAAGGACGTCGACTTCTATATCGACGAGCTTGAATGGAAGAGCGTCGCATGCCTGCACGCCGACACAAAGAACGCTCCGTTCATCGACAAGAACGAGGGCGGCGGGATGCTCTCGATGGGCAACGGATTCTTTGTCGCCGAAAAGGGCGTGTGGATGCATCCCTTCCTCGGTGACGAGGCGGTCTCATACGCCGAGATAGTCATCGATCTCACGACGCAGAAGGTTTCGAAGTTTGTCGGAGTGTTCGGCCTCAGCGACGAATACGTTGCGACTGCGAACGGCTACGGCGGGATCGTCGACGTAACGAGACGCTCGGTCCGCGTTGCGTTCCTCGTTGACGGCGCAGAGGTCGAGTCGCACGATTTCGTCAACTCGGTCAAGCTCGGGACGACGGTCATCGATCTTTCGGGCAAGAGCGAGTTCACTATCCGTCTTTACAACTACGACGGCACGCATACCTGCGACGCGACGGTCGTATCCGGCGGATTCGTCGCCTGAAAACCACCGCAATCTCTGTCCGGGACGGTAAAACGCCGCCCCGGACGGAGCATATCAACCGTCCGGAGACAAATACCCGATGAAAAACATTTTCCGAAAGATAATATCCGTCACGGTCGCCGCCGTAATGTGCGCGGCGCTTTTCGCGTGCGACGGAGGAGATCCAGTTGTCCCGGTCGAGCCGGAACCGGATTACTACTACGCGCGCGGCGAGAAAAGGGAGTTTATCCCGACGGGTCACTACCCCGAGGACGACCTCGTCATCGGCTCGAGGAACGTGATGAATTACGGAGCGAAGGCCGACGGGGTCACGGACGACACCGGCGCTTTTGACAAGGCCATCGCCGCCGCCGAGATCACCGGCGGTGGGACCGTATATATCCCCGCGGGCAGATATTATATTTCGGGTCAGCTGAACGTCCCGTCAAACGTGACGCTCTGCGGAGACTGGGTCAGCCCGGAAAAAGAGCCGGCAGGCACGCGCGGGACGATCCTTCTCACGGATTACAGGGGAAAAACGGCGCAGTCGTTTTATTCGTTCATTAAACTGAACGCCTCCTCGGGACTCCGCAACCTTACGGTTTTTTATACCAATCAGAACGCGGCGGAGCCCGTTCCGATGGCTCCCACGGTGTTCGCGGGAGGCACGTCGTGTCAGGTCACGATAGAAAACCTGACGCTTGTCAACTCATATTACGGGATCTCGATAGGCGAGGCGAAAAACACCGCCTGCGGGCTCGCGAGCATAACGAACGTCTATATGACGGCGCTTCATCAGGGGGCGCTCCTCAATCACAGCGCGGACTGCTCGAGATTTGAAAACGTCAGCGTCTCGCCCGAATACTGGATAGGAAACGTCATATCCCCGCTTTCGGACTCCGAGAAGGAGTCGGTGACGGAATACTGCTTCAAAAACTGCACCGGCATCCTGCTCTACCACGGCGACGCCACGGGTATGTACGGGACGTCCCTCCGGGGGCTCAGCGTCGGCATCCAGCTCGACGAGGATCCGGGCGGGGACGGCGTGACGAGCGGCGCGATCACAAAAACGGAAATAAAGGACTGCAACGTCGGCGTTCTTATTAACGCGGCGCACGGGATAGGGACCGCGCTCACCGGATTCACGGCGACGGCGGACCGCATCTGCACGGCGGCCGTCGTCACGGGAAACACTTATACGAACAACGTAAAGATAGAGGACGGACAGATAAGCGGAAAGTTCAAAAACGCCGTTTCCGTCAGCGCCGGAGCGACGCTCAGTCTGACAGACGTCGAGGTCTCCGTGAACTCGAACGGATACGCTCTGCTCGCCAGATCCGGCGTGATATCGTGCGTCGGATGCACCTTCTCTTCGCCGCGCGTATTTACCGACGGCGGCGGCAGGTCGGCCGGATATTTTTACGGCTGCACCTTCAAAAAAGAAGCCGAAAACTATATAACGTCGGCTTCCGTATTCAAAAAAGACGACAAGACCGTCGAAACGGCAAAGATCGGCGGCTATCACGTTTACAAAGATACTCTTCCCATGCCGGCCACCAAAAAGATTGTCAGCATTACCGAGTACGGCGCGGCGGCGGACGGAAAGACCGACTGTACCGACGCCATCCAGAACGCGCTCGATTACATGAAAACCCAGGGGGGCGGGGTGGTTCTCATCCCGAACGGCCGGTTTGCGATATACGGAAATCTGACCGTTCCCACAGGGGTTGAGCTCAGCGGCACGCTCGGCGTATGGTGCTACGACGCCTTCGCGCTCGACGGCTCATGCCTGCTCATTTATTCGGGCAAGGGAAAGCCGAACGGAGCGGCCGCCATAAGTCTTGAGGAAAAATCGGGAATAAGGGGCTTCCTCGCCTGGTATCCCGAACAGGACTACGATAATTTCGTCAAATAGTCCTATACGGTCCGTTCGCTCGGCCCGGAGACGTACGCGATAAACGTCAACATAGCAAACGCGTATCAGTACATGGATTTCGGGACCAACGACTCGACCGGGCACTACGTGCGCAACTGCGCCGGGATCGCTATAAAGACCGGGATGTTCGTCGGGAACAACTCGGGAGAGGGCTGGATAGAGAACGTCCATCTCAATCAGCATCAGCCGTACGAGCTCGCGAAGCACAATCTGACGGGCGGTTATTCCCCGGACAGGTTCAACGATCTCGTCTTCGGGACGTTCATCAAAACGACCGAGTATTTCGTTTTCGGATACAATGAGAACGAGCACGTTCTCGGCGCTTTCGGGCTCGGCGCAAAGGCGGTTTTCCGCTTTGAGGAACAGGACGGGAAGGTGACAAGCGGCACCTTCGTTCAGTGCGGTGCCGACGGATGCTGTAACTCCTTCGTCATCGATCAGGCGGGCGTGCTCAACTTGATCGCCCCCGGCGACGTCTCGCTCGGCGACGCCATTTCAAGGACGTATTTCACGACGGGACAGAATTTCACCGGAACGCTCAACGTGTTCGGCGGCGCCGGCTTCGGAACGCCGACGAACTGCTTCGTCATCCAGGGCGGAAATGTCAATATAAGGACCTTCACCTTCGCGTCCGGCAATACGGCGACGCCGGTCATGCTCATGGGCGGCACCGGACGGGTAAGTCTCGTGAACTGCGTCGTGCCTTTCTCGGGCGACGGCACGGCTTCAAGGATCATGAAAAAGTTCAGCGGCACCGTCTCCGAGACCGGGACGGTACGTCTCGGCGGAAAATACGGATACGAGACGTTCACTACACTTAAATAACTGACTTGGATAATTAAAGATATGATTGTATTTCAGGCTGTTTCTCCGGGCAAAGGGGAATTTACCGATCTCCCGATTCCCGTGCCGGGCGGGCACGACGTCCTGGTAAAAATCAAATATTGCGGCATCTGCGGGACGGACTACGCCCTTTTTTCCGGCAAGAGCGGATTTGTAAAGAAAGGACAGGCGACCTATCCGATACGTCTCGGGCACGAATGGTCCGGCGTCGTCGAGAAGGTCGGCGGCGAGGTCGGGAAGGTGAAGCCCGGCGACCGCGTGGTCGGGGACAATTTCGTTTCCTGCGGGAAATGCGCCGCATGCCTTGCCGGGGATTACGGAAACTGTTCCGCTCGCCTGAACGTCGGGACGATAGACCCCATCTGGCCGGGCGCGTTCGCCGAATATTACGTCATACCGGAGAGACACGTTTACCGTCTTGCGGACAACGTGCCGCTCATGGACGCCGCCCTCTGCGAGCCGCTTTCCGTCGCCTACGGCGGGGTCAAAAAAATGGATATGAACGGGGATTCCGTCGTCGTCGTTATCGGGACGGGCAGCATAGGTATGTCGGCGGCAGCCTTGTCGCTCAACAAGGGCGCGGGACAGGTCTATATGCTCGGCAGGAACGCCTTCAAACTGGAAAAGGCCATGGGTCTCGGTATAACGGGGACGATAAACAGCTCCGAGACGGACCCCGAAGAGGAACTTCTCAGACTGACGGGCGGAAAACACGCCGATTATATCCTCGAATGCTCCGGCGCGGCCTCGTCTCTCGGACAGTGCGTCAGACTCGCCGAAAGATGCGCCTCCGTCGCGCTTATCGGCTTTTACGAGCGGGACGACATCGTCTTTGACTTTGACGCGTTTGTCGCGAAAGAGCTGAAAATGACCGGGATCATGGGTGAGTTCGGCAATCTCGAGGCGGTCGCCGGGATCATGGCAAGCTGTGATCTCAGGATGAAAAGCATAATAACCGACACGGTGCCGTTTTCCGAATGCGCGCCGGCGTTCTGCCCGCCCGACAGCCGCAGAGTGATAAAGACCATAGTTGAATTCTGAAATCCGCCCGGCTCCCGCCGGGCGGTCGTTTAACGGGGAAAAACACGACATGACGAATTACTGCATTATTTCTCATACCCACTGGGACAGAGAATGGTACCTTCCGTTTGAAAATTTCCGCATGAGGCTCGTCGACCTGATCGACAATCTTCTCGAAATCCTCGAAAAGGACGGAAATTTCCGTTTTCACCTCGACGCCCAGACGATAGTCCTGGAGGACTATCTCGCGATAAGGCCCTCGCGCCGTCAGGTGCTCGAGGAGCACGTCAAAAAGGGCAGGATACTCGTCGGCCCATGGTACGTTCAGAACGATTTTTATCTGACGAGCGGCGAGGCGACGATCAGAAATCTCATCATCGGAAGGTCGATCGCCCGCAGCTTCGGCGGGAGCATGAACGTCGGGTACGCCGCCGATCAGTTCGGACTGATCTCTCAGCTTCCTCAGATACTTCGCGGCTTCGGGCTCGACACCTGCGTTTTCGGCAGGGGATTTTCGACCGGAAAGCCCGATCCGCTTGAGTTTTACTGGAGATCTCCCGACGGCTCGGAGGTCCTATGCGAGCACATGGCCTTCTGGTACAACAACGCCCAGCGCCTTCCGGAGGACCCCGAGGCGGCGCTCGGACTTATCAGGAACCGCCGCGAAACAGCGGAGGGCAGGGCTATGACCTCCGAATACCTTCTCATGAACGGGGTAGATCACCTGGAGGCGCAGGAGAACCTGACCGGAATAATCGAAAAAGTCAGAGAACTGCTCTCCCCGGACGAGCGGCTTTTCCAGGACACCCTCCCGGAGTTCCTTCAGAGAGTGAAGGCGGATATAGACGCTTCCGGCAAAAAGCTCGTCACGGTCACGGGCGAGCTCAGACGCGGGGAGGCCGGACAGGTCCTCCCGGGTACGCTCTCGTCGAGAGCTGATCTCAAGCTTGCAAACGCGGAGTGCCAGACAGAGATCGAAAACGTCCTCGAGCCGCTCTGCGCGATCTGCGGCGCGACGGGGGTCAGGGAGTATCCCTCCGACTATATGCGCTATCTGTGGAAGCTTATCATAGAAAACCATCCTCACGACAGCATCTGCGGCTGCTCTCTCGACGCCGTCCACCGACATATGCACGACAGGTTCGAGAGGATACGCGAGAACCTGACGGATCTCACAGAGCGATATTCGATATCGCTTCTCGACCACGTTGACAGGGAAGGGCTGAGGGGAGACGAATATCTCATCCTCGTCGCGAACACGGTAACGGGCAGGCGCGGCGGCCCCGTCCCGGTCAGGGTGGAGATCCCGTCGGACGAGGACAGGGGATGCTTCGACGTGACGGCGCCAGACGGCTCGAAAGTGCCGTTTGTGCTGAAATCCGTTTCGAAAAACCGCGGGAAAAGGGTGCTCAGCCCGATAAACCTTCCCGGCGAGACCGAGGTGAACGTTTACGACCTTCTGCTCGACGTCCCCGAGATGCCCGGTTTTTCCTACAAGGTGTTCGTCCTGAATCAGAAGAACGGGGAGCTTGTTCCCTCATTACCCGAAAACGCCGATCCGTGCGTGATGGAAAACGAATTTCTCCGCGCCGAGATCAGGGAAAACGGCACGGTCGATCTCACCGACAAGCGGACCGGCAGGACGCTTAAGGGGCTTTTCCTCCTTGAGGACAACGACGACCGGGGCGACTCGTACGTTTACGAGGAAAACGACGGCTCGGGGATCGTGACGAGTGAAAACTCCGTCTGCCGGATCTCGGTCGAGGCGGAGAACGGGCTCGAGAGCGCGCGCATCGTTACGACAGAGCCGGAGGTTTTCCGCTCCGGCGAGCGAAAAAAGCTTTCGGTCCGTATGAGACTGTCGCTCAAAAAGGGCGACACGATACTGGGATGCGAGCTGACCGTCGACAACACGGCGAAGGATCACCGCCTGAGAGTCCTGTTCCCGACCGGGACGGAGACGGATATGAGCTTTGCCGGTTCGCCCTTCGACTGCGTTCTGAGAGACCGCCGGGATCTTGCGCAGGGAGGCAGACAGCATCCGGACACCGGATACGTCGGAGTCTCCGAAAACGGCGCGGGGGTCGCGGTGCTCAACCAGGGAAGCTATGAGTACGAGCATACCGCGGACGGGACGCTCGCCGTCACGCTCCTCCGCTGCGTCGGGAGAATAACCGGGAACTGGGAAAACCGGGACCGTCAGATGGAGACGTGGCGCACGTCGGACAGTCAGATGCAGGGCAGCTATACCTTCCGGCTCGGGGTATATCCCTTCGCCGGCGATCCCCTGACTGCCGGGGTCGCGATAAAATCTCAGGAGTTTTCCGAGCCGCTCTGCTCCTTCGCCCGACCGGCCGACCGCAGCAAATTCACGGGCGGAAGACCGTTTGTCCAGATCGCCGGGCTTCCGGACCTCTTCTACCGGCCGCTTGAAAACGCCGAAAAGGTCCTCGGCAGGGAAATGACTCTGTTTGAGATGACGCCGTCCCGCGGCAATTCCGTCGTAATAACGGCGGTCAAGGGATCCGAGGACGGGCGCGGGACCGTCGTACGCGGCTACAACGTATCGCGTGACGAGGTGACGGCAACTCTGAAGACTTTCAAAAAGTTCGCACACGTCGATCTCCTCACTCCCGAGGAAACGTACGTCAGAAGCCTCGCGCTCGGTTCGGAAACCGCTTCGATTTCGCTCCGTCCCGGGCAGATATTCACGATAGGAATGTTCATGTAAACGAAAAAAGGTCCGCCCAGCGGTTTGCGGGGCGGATTTTTGATATGAAATCAGTAGCGGGCGATTATTTCAAGCTTTCCGCGCGGCGCCGGGACCGTGACGGTCTCGCCGTCCGGATCGATGGAAACCGGGCGTCCGTTCACCGTCGCGCCGGCTATTTTCGCGCCGTCCGGATGACGGAGTCTGAGTCTGAGCCGCGGCAGGGGCCTGCGGTCCCCGACGCTCACCTCCGCGGTTATGATCCCGTTTTCGGCGTCGGATTTTATGCTGAACGAACAGTCTCCGTAGGCGGTCGGGGCGGACGCGACGGAAATTTCGCTGCCCTGCGACAGCCACGCCCTCGGCGTGCCCTTCGCGATCCACAGCGAATCGCCGTCCTCCATCACGAGCATGAATCTGAACAGCTCGACGAACCAGCCGGCCGTGCCGTTGTCGGGATTTTCACATTCTGCGTAAACGTCGGGATGCGCGTGTTCCCAGAGCTTGCCGTTCGACCCGACCATGACGGCCGAATGATTGAGGAAGAAGCGCAGGAACGACGGCACGTCGTCCTCCCTCAGATACACGTTTGCGTTGTATGCGAGCTTCGGCAGGTTGCTGAAAGTGTTCCAGAACCAGACGTCGCCGAGGTCCGGAGGAACGTTTGTGCGCTTTGACGCCGCCGATTCCGCGGCGAGCTTTTCAGCCGCTATGCGGTCCTCCTCGGTCGCCGTCGGGTGCGCAAGTTTTTCAAGACGGGCGAGATTGAGCTTCAGCCCGCCGTATTCCATCGCGTCGACGGTCCCCGCCATTCTGCGGTCGCAGGGATCAATCGCTCCGCCGACGAGCGCGAGCGGAAGGGCGCCGTGGAACAGGTCGCTGATCCCTCCCGCGAACTGGGGAATGTTTGTTTCCTCGCCGAACTGAAGGAGACCGCCTCCGTAGGCCATGCGCGGTATGAAACTGCGCCATATCCCGTCATCCCCTCTGCGCACCGGGGCGAGGAGGGATTCTCTTCCGACGGCCGCCTTTATGTCGCTCTCGTATTTTTCCGCCTCGGCGGTGTAGCGGGCGGCGTCGGGGTCGCCGATCTCGGTCAGCGCCTTCGCGAAGAATTTCAGCCCGAGCTGATGCGCGGCGTTGTCGTGGTAATACCAGTGCCAGTCGCTTGCCGGGAGCGCGTAGTCGCCGTAGAAGCAGGGCGGCATAAGCCCGGCGACGTGAAGCTTTTCGCGCTCCGGGCATTCGTCCTTCATATAGGTCCTCAGCATCCGGATTATCCAGTCGGCCGCTTTTTTAAGTCTCGGCAGACGGGTTTCGAACCACTCGCGGTCGTCCGTCATAAAATACCGGTGCATCATCGCGTAGAGCAGGCCGCCGGTCGATGAATGACAGCCCTCGTGCGCGTACGCCATGTCGTGCCGCATGGTCTTCGCCCATTCGAGAGCGCCGTCCCCGTCCGGGAAATCTCCGTCCGGCTTGACTCCCGGGGAGGCGAGAAAATAATCGTATATCCTGTCCGCCTCGGCGTGAAGACCCGCCATTTCCATGGCGGCGGCGACCCTGAAGACCTCTGCCCCGAGGAAGCCCCACATGTTCGGACCGCGGAGCTGCTCGACGGCGAGCTCGTACATCGCCTGCCAGCGCTTGTCCGGTACGTCGATCCTGACCTCCGGCGCGGGGGATTCCGGGAAAGGCGTTATTTCGGTCCCGTCGGGGCATCGCCACAGACGGACGTTCTTTATGGTTTCCTCCCAGCTTTTCGCCTCGGGATGAGCGGCGACCCTGCGGCGTATACCGCTGTCGAGCCGCGCGGCGTTTTCCGCTTCGTATCCGGCGCAGTCCGTCGGGCATCCCGACGGTCTGAAATAGAGCCCCGCCTCGGGCACGTACACGGGTCCCGCCGCGATCTCACGCAGGAGCACCGTCGCGCCGAGGTTTTTCTCCCTGTCCGTTATCACGGTGATGCGGCTGTCGAGTCCGTGTCTCGAAACGTCGGTGTAGAGACATCTGAAAACGGTTTTACCGTTTTCCCTCCGCACGTCGCGGATGACCGCGACGTGAGCGGAATAATCGCCGTCCCATCCGTCGAGACCGCCCTCCGAGGTCGGCTCGACCGAGAACTCAAGCTCTTTCCAGGTGCCGAGGCTGTCGCCTGTGACGCGCACCCGGGGGATCGGAGTCCCGGCGGGGGCGAATACCGAGATCATCTCGGTCTGCGCCCTTACACGTGAATTGTAGCTGTGGTCTATCATGAGACCCTGAGGCGGGTCGTAGATCCAGACCCTGCCGTTTTCTTTTTCCCCGCGCTTCGTCATGAGCCGGTCGACGGTCCATCCGAACCATCCCCAGACCGTGGGGTAGGTCCTTACCTCGACGTCTTTTTCGGACGGAGCGTTATCGCCCCAGTCGAGCTCGACGGCGTAGTCGGTGATCCCGCCGACCCAGAGCAGCCCGGTAAGAAGGGGATTTTCCGGCTTCGGAAGGAATTTCTCGAGCATGTCCGGCTGATTGCTGTAACAGAGCGTCTTCGCCTGATCAGGACCGAGCACGTCGAGGTGAGTGCGGTATATTCCGTCTATTCTTTTGAGGCGGTGAGGAATGAAATCCGCCTCCGGCACGTCCTGTATTTTCCGGTCAGCGCGCCAGATATACGCCCAGGGGCTGAGATCCACCGGTCCTCCCGCGTACTGTCCGTATGTTTTTTCCGACATATTCACCTCACAGATAAACGATATCCCCGATGTTGAGGACGAGATTTTTCACACCTTCGACCTGCTCGTCAAAAAGCCGGCAGAAGAGACCGACGTCTCCGCCGTGCTCTTTGAAATTGCCGTAATGGCACGGAACGGCCGTTTTCGGACGGATCGTTTTCACGTATTCCACGGCCTCGCGCTCGTTGAGATTTCCGAAAGCGCCGTTTATCGGAACGAACAGGAAATCGACGTTCTCATCTTTGAGATAAGATATCTTTTCCGGGCGGAACGCCGTGTCTCCGCAGAGCAGGATCTTTTTCCCGTCAAGTTCAATGAGAAATCCGACGGCGTCCGGGGCGAGCTCTCCGTGATCGCAGTAAACGGCGGTCAGCATGAGGTTTCCGATTTCGTATTTACCGCCTTCCTCGATGAGGCAGGCGCGGTCGGCGATCCCGAGACGGCGGGCTTCCTCCATACCTCCCGAGGTGGTGTAAAGCTTTGCCGCGCCGTTTTCCATCATGACGGGAACGGCGTCGACGTCAAAGTGATCGTAGTGCGCGTGGGTCGAAAGTATATAATCGAACGCTATCTCGTCCGGCCCGAGCATTTTCGGGATCAGCCGCCTGAAACCGAATTCCCGTTCGCAGCAGTCGGACAGGTACACGTCGACGGCGTAGAGCAGTCCCTCGCGGTCTTTGATGATGAATCCGGCCTGCCCCATGAAAATCAGCGCCGGCGCGTCATTTACCGGCAGATTCCGGATCTTTTCGGCAAATTCTTTCATTCTGCTTTATTCCTCCTCTATTGAGATCGTTATTTCAAACTCCATGATCCCGCCGGCGGGTATTATGTTTTTCTGTCCCTTTTCGCGGGCGTTTATCACGGTGTCATATCCGGGATTGCAGGGTTCAAGCCCTACGCAGGAGTGGCCGTGGAAAAATCCGTCGTTCATCCATACCCCGACGTACGGTATTTTTTCGGGATCGTAACGGAAGGAGAAGATCCTCCCGTCGGGATAACGGTACCCGAGATATCCCCGCCGAGCCTTTTCCGCGAAATAGTATTTATAGCTGTCGGGCGAGGGGGTTTCCGTCCTGCTTTCGAGCATCTCGGGGCGGACGGCCGTCCGCTCCCCGGCTTTTCCGATCTCCCCGGTGTTGTCGAACATGATATCGACGGGACTCCCCCCGGGGAAGGGAGCAATGACTCTGCCTCCGTTTTCGGCCCGGAGCATACAGTGCCCGGCCCACAGAGCTTCGAAATCGCCGTCCGACCGGTTTTTTATCCTGTATCCTATCTTAAGGTCGCCTCCGGACGTCGCGCCGAGCGTCTTGACGTATTCGTAATCGAGCGAGGCGGACTCCGCCGTGAGGGTGACGCCGTTTTCGCCGGCTTCGCAGGAAAACGGCACGCGGCATATCTCCCCGTGATCGGGGTATAATATCCCGGCGCGGACTCCTCCGTCGCAGATTATCGGATCGATCGTCGGGAACATGTCGTCAAACGCGCTGCATTCGCCGTCGACGAAGCTGTCGTAAAGCCCGACGTGAGAATAAACGGGCGACGGGTTTTGCCAGAGATATTCGCGTCCGTCGGAAAGGGTCCTGAACGACGCGATCTTTCCGCCCTCCCCCGGGAGCACCGTAACGGAATATTTTCCGGTGCTGAGCTCAACGGCGGGGACGTTTTTGTAAAATACCGGACTGATCTTCATCTGCCTGCGGCCTTTGCGGCATATCCGGGATTGAGTATCGTCCTGACCTCGCGTCCCGAGAAGAAATCGATGACGTTCCTTGCGGCAAACTCTCCGGCGTATTCCACCGATTCTATTCCGTTTGAGCCGGAATGAGGCAGGAGCATGGTGTTCGGCGCGCCGAGCAACGGGCAGTCCGCGGGCGGCGGCTCGACCTCGAAAACGTCGGAGCCGTAGTGACCGAGCCGGCCGCTCTTCAGGGCGTCGGCAACGCCCTGCTCGTCGATGAGCCCGCCGCGGCGTGTGTTGATCAGCGTGACGCCCGGCTTCATTTTCGAGATGGTCTCTCCGTTTATCATGCGCGCGGTGCCGGGCGTGAGCGGAAGATGGAGACTTATCACGTCGGATGAGGAATAGAGCTCGTCAAGCCCTACGAACGTGACGTTCAGGCGTTTCGCGGCCTCCTCGTCCTCTTTGATATCGTAGGCGAGTATGCGGCAGTCAAAGGCCCCGAGCATTCTCGCAAGCGCCTTTGAAATATCCCCGAAGCCGACGAGACCGACGGTCTTTCCGCTCAGCTGACGGGCGTTTCTGCCCTCGAAAAACCTGCTCCAGTCCCCTCGGCGGAGGTCTTTTTCGGCGTTTACGAAATCGCGGATGAGATTCAGCGTAAGGGTAAGGGCGCATTCCGCGACGCACTTCGAAAAGCTTCCGGCGGCGTTGCAGACGGCGACGCCGCGTTCGGCGGCCGTCGCCTTGTCTATCTCGTTCGTCCCGACCCCGAAGCGGGAGATGAGTCTGAGCTCCGGGAGGGCGTTTATCGTCTCGGCGGGGATCTTCTCTCCCGCGCTGATGACCGCCGCGTACGGGGCGAGCTCTTCTTTCCAGTCGGCGGTGTTGCGGGTAGGCATGTCGAGAACGTCGGCGGGTAGGCCGGCTTCGTCGAGCATTTTTTTCATCCGCTCCCTGATATAGAGCGGCTGCTGTTTTCCTATTATGGCTACTCTGTTCATTTTGGATTATTACGGTATTATCGGAAGGTCTTCCTTCGCTTTTCTTACTATCTCGACGAATTTCGCGACCTGGCGCGTTACCGAAACGAGCCCTTCTTTTTCGATCTTGTCAAAGTCCATGAAGGTCCTCGCGCCCGATACGGCGCAGGCACCGCATTTTATGAACTCCGCGGCGTTGTCGGGAGTGATGCCGCCCGACGGGATGAGGTTTACGTCGGGGAAGACCATTTTAAGGTTGGTCATGTATTTCGGTCCGCCGAGCGCGCCGGGGAAGATCTTGACCATGCTCGCGCCGGCCCTCATCGCGGTGAACACCTCGGTCGCCGTGAAGGCGCCGGAGAACACCGGGACGTTGTATCTGGCGGCGAGATCGATGACGTCGGGGATGACGCAGGGGTTGACGATAACGCTTCCGCCGTGGAGAATTACCTCCCTCGCCGACGTGGGGTCGAGAACGGTGCCCGCCGCGACGAGAAGTTTGTCGCCGAAATGGGAGGAGATCGCCTCTATCGCCTCGAGCACGCCGGGCGTCGTCATCGTGACCTCGATGACCTTGGCTCCGCCGTCGTACATCGCCTGGGCGTACGCGATATAGTCGTCCTTCTTATGCAGTTTTATGCAGGGCAGTATGCCGCACTCCTTTGTGCGGGATATGACCTTTTCCTTGAGTGAAATGTCGCTTCTGTTCATGTTTTTACTCCTGATCCGGGCTTTGAGCCGTATTTTACATTCTGACCTTTGCTATGAGTTTACCGCAGAACACCGGTCCGCCGTTATCCACGCAGGGCATGTGCGCGTCATCGGGAAGGGTTATCATGAAATCCCCGGCGCGAAGCGGGACCATCGTGCCCTTTCCCTCGAGGTATATCATGTCCCTGTCCTCGTTCTTTCCCGTGACGGAAAGCGTGTCGACCGGCGCGTATCCTATGCACTCGGTGCCGGACACGACGAAATGAATGTCGGCGAACTTTTCGTGCGCCTCAAAGGCGCATTCGCTCTCCGGCTTCGTCACGTACGGGCGGCATTTTACCATGACCCCGTCGCTCACCGGTATATCGGCCTTTTCGTCCGCTTTGCCGTCGTATTCTTCGAGGAAGCGGAGCGCAGTTTCAAATCTCTCCCCGAGCCCGTAGTAAAGCCCGGCGTTTTTGATGTTGTCAATTATCATCTTTTTACCCTCCCGGAGGCGTCCCCGCCGGCGAGCGCTTTTATCTCGTCGGGGGTCGCAAGATTGAAATCTCCCATTATGGTCTGCTTGAGTGCGGACGCCGCGGCGGCGTACTCGCCGGTCTCGGAAAGCGACATGCCGTTCAGAATCCCGTAAATGAAACCCGCGGCGAACGACGCGCCTCCGCCGCCCCTGTCGACGAGATGGATCTTATAAGTCCTTGAATGACAGAACTCGTTTCCGTCGTAAACGAGGACCGACCAGCCGTTGTCGGACGCCGAATAGCTTTCCCTGAGGGTCGAACCGATATATCTGAACCCGAAGGCCTCTTTGAGACGTCTGAAAACGTCCTTGTACGCCTCTATGTCGAGCTGTCCTTTCGTTATATCGGTGTTTTCGGGGCGGAAGCCGAGGACCTTGTCGGCGTCCTCTTCGTTTCCGATGCAGACGTCAACGTACTTCATGAGAGGAATCATGACCTCCTGCGCCCTTTTGCTCGTCCAGAGCTTGCTCCGGTAATTGAGATCGACGCTGACGGTAACTCCGTGCTTTTTCGCCTCTTTCATTGCGCGCTCGGTGAGAGCCGACGCTTTTTCGCTGATCGCCGGCGTGATGCCCGCTATATGGAACCAGTCGGCGTCGCCGAAGATCCTGTCCCAGTCGAACTCATCCCCGTCCGCCTGGGAGATCGCCGAGTATTTGCGGTCGTAAACAACGTTCGAAGCTCTTACCGACGCGCCGTTTTCGTAATAGTTTATTCCCATGCGCTCGCCGCCCCTGACTATGCAGGAGGTGTCGACGCCCTGCTCGCGGAGCTTGCCTATCGCCGTGTCGGCTATCGGGTTGAGCGGAAGCTTTGTGACGTATCTCGTCTCCATCCCCATTTTCGCAAGGGATACGGCGACGATGGATTCGTCGCCTCCGTAAAACGCTTCGAACTCCGTCGCCTGCTCGAAACGCAGGTTGTTTTTGGGCATGAGCCGGAGCATCATTTCGCCCATCGTCACTATTTTCATTTTATGTTTGCCTCCTCAGGTTTTTCCGTATCCGTTCAGGAAATAATCTCTTCCGCGGGCGATCGTTTCGTCGTCAAGGACGTTGATATGTTTTCCGGTCCGGAGCAGGTTCATATATATTTTCGCGGTCTTTTCGAGAATCTGGCAGGAGACGAACGCCTCGTCAAGCGTCCTGCCGAGGACGATCGGGCCGTGATTTCTTATAAGAAGCGCGTTGTCGTTTCCGAAGGATTCGCAGACCACTCTGCCGAGCTCTGCGTGAGCGTCCGACGGGACGAACCTGTCGGAAAGACGGATCGGTCCGCCGAACAGCTGGCAGATCTCCTCGGAAAACGCGGGGATCCCGCCTTCGATCGCGCAGCACGCCATGGCGTACGGCGAATGGGTGTGTATGACGGCGCCGATGTCGGGGCGGCGGTTCATCATCCCTCTGTGAATCTCCCGCTCGCTCGTCGGAAGGCGGCTCCCCGATACGACGCTCCCGTCGGGAGCTATGACCGGCAGATCCTCCGGCTTCATTTCTGCGTAATCGAGCTTCGACGGGGTTATGAGTATACTCCCGTCGTCGAGCCGGACGCTGATATTTCCCCACGTTCCGTAGACGTAGCCCTGTCCGCGGAGCGAAAGACAGGTGTCGATGATCTTTTGTCTGAGCTGAATGCTGTCCTTCATTATCTGAGTCCTTTATATTTTATTCACGCGTTTCCGCTGTAAACGGTCAGCGAGTTGTTCATCATGATAATATAAGCCCTGTTGTTTTCCCCGGTTTTCTTTATGTACGGATTTCCGTTCGGACGGTTTGAGATGACGACCGACAGGGAACAGCCGCCGTTCAGGACGAAAGATTCGTCGCTCGATCTCGCGCCTTCGCAGCACAGGACACTCAGATCCGAGTTTTCCGCGCAAACAAGCCGGCGCCCGCCGTAATAGAATGTGTGACTGACCGAAAGACCGGAGCAGCCCGAGGCGCTCACCTGGACGAGACGTTTTCCGAGGACCCCCTCGAGCACCGCCTCGCCGAGGCGGCTCATGTCGTTGAACCAGTCTGAGCCGAGCACGCTTTTGTTCTTTTTGTCGCCGGCGAGATACGTCCCGTTCGTATGTATCCTCGTGACAAGCCCTCCGGAGCAGTTTTCCGCGTAAATCCCGCAGTCGTAGAACGTCCCGGTAAGCCGGTCGGCGATGAATCCGTCAGCCCCCTCGAACGAAACGGCGCGCGAGACAGCGACGAGGCATGAGAAGGTGAAATAACTGTTTTTGCCGGTGCAGCGCAAAAAGGGAGAACAGGACGAAACGGTCTTTCCCTTCATGTCGTTGTAAATGCCGTTTTCGGGATAATAGACGGTCACGCCCGTCACGCCGGAATCGTCCCCCGAAAGGGTTATCGCCGCCTGCCCGTCCTGCCCGAGATTTTTACCGTGCTTCACGAGCAGAACGCTGCCGGAAAAATCGGAGGCCGCGCCCTGAGCGCCGGGGTGCGCCCCCTGAATGCAGACGTTTTTCCCGCCGCTGACCGGCTTTTCGAGCAGATACAGCCCCGCGGGTATATAAACCACTCCTCCGCCGGCCGCCTCGGCCGCGTCGAGCGCATCCTGAAGCGGACCGGATATATCTTTCTTTCCGTTTCTGTCGGCCCCGTATCTTATGACGTTGAAGAGGCTTGCCGGCGCCTGCGGCACTTCGCGCGGCTTTCCCGCGGCTGCCGATACGGCGCGCTCGTCGGAAATCGCGTTTATCCTGCCGGATACGGAGCCCGTCAGCTCGAGGTTCGCCGTGTTCACTATCGAGCGCGCTCCGTCCGTCGTCGCGTTCAGGATCGCCGTTCCGCTTGCCCGGATCTCTCCGCACGCGACGCAGATTCCGTAAGCCGGGCTGAGCCCGTGCGCCTCTACGCCCGTCCGGCTGTTCAGGATCCTGAGCCCGTAAAAGCTCCCGGAGCATCCCGCGCGGGTCGCCTCCCGGTTGTATATACCGGTCTCAAATCCGTCGAGCAGGACGTTTTCATACGTGTCACGGTCGACGTCCCCGAGGTACAGCCCGACCGAGCCGTTTTCCTTCATGGCGGAGCGGACGTCCTCCTCGGCGGGGCCGCCGTTTTTCGCCCAGTACGAGGGCGAGAAGATCACGTCTGTCATTACGCAGATATCGGCGTGCTGTTCCGCCTCGATCCCCGTGTGAAGGACGGTCCCTCTGACGTTTTCTATCGTGACCATCCCTACGGGCTTTTTCCCGCTCGAGATGCCGTTCCAGCTGTTCAGGAACACGCAGTCCTTTATAGTTATCGCGTTGCCCTCGCCGCTCACGGTGAAGCCGAAGGGCGTTTTCATATCCTGCCCTTCATAAAGAACGGTAATCCCCTGAAGGGCGGCGTTCTCGGAAAGGGTCATCGCGTTTTCGCGCTTTTTAGCTCCTTTGAATGAAAATATCAGCGTGGTGCCCTCCCCGGCGCCGTCTTCGTCGGGGTCGGAGTACGCGCCGCGCAGCGTAACCGAGGTTTCAATCCTTAACGGCTCCGTGACGAGATATTTTCCGGCGGGGAGAAAGACGATCCCGCCGCCGAGGGAACGGGCGTAGTCGAGCGCCCTCTGTATGACGCCGGACATATCGTGCGTTCCGTCCGTGTCTGCGAACCACGGCTGTTCCGCGAGATTTACCTCCGCGGCAAAAACGGAGGCGCGGTTCTTTTCGTTAACGCTTATGACCGACGGTGAAACCCCGTCGTACTGAAACGTTCTGCTTTCGGGTATCATTACGTTCTGTTCCTTTTCTCCGGCGCCGCAGATGCGGGACGCGAAATATCTCGTTCCGCAGAACAGCGCGTCGTCGTCCGATCCG
>JAFTDQ010000112.1 GCA_017454075.1 Clostridia bacterium | reverse complement strand
ATCCTCTCTTCTATGGTAAGATGTGTGTAGTTCATACGGATCTCTCCTTTGTAGCTTGGTGTGTCGTGACTCTATTCTACCAGAGATCCGTATGATCTTCAATTCTTTTTTTGCTGTTGCACTTGATAGTATAATTCACCGTAAGAATATAAAAAAGCTTCCGCGCGCGGAAGCTTTTTTGCTGATATTATCAGTCGCTGAGGAAGGGAAGCAGCGCCATGTGGCGGGCTCTCTTTACGGCGACGGTGAGCTGGCGCTGATGCATTGTGCAGGTGCCGCTCGCTCTTCTCGGAAGAATCTTCGATCTCTCGCTGATGCACTTTCTGAGTCTTCCGATGTCCTTGTAATCGATATGCTCGATCTTGTCGGCGCAGAAGATGCATACTTTTCTGCGTCTTTTCTGCTGACGGGGAGCGGGTTTCTTCTCGGCGGGAGCTTTGTTCTCGCCTTCTGCGGCGGGAGCGGCCTCAGCCTCAGGCGCCGCGGCCTCGGCTTCGACAACGGGCTCGGCGATCTCTTCAACGGTCTCGACGACAGCTTCGTTTTCAACTATATCCATTGATGCTTATCCTCCTGTATTGATATCTCCTCAGAACGGGAGATCGGATTCGCCCGACAGAGTGTCGAACGAAAGGTCCGCCGGAGCCGAATAGTCCGGCTGACGGTCAAAGGCGCCCTGATCCTGCGGCGCGCGTGCTCCGCCGTTTTCCGATTTGGAATCAACGAACATTGCGGAGTCGACGACGACCTCGGTCACGTAGCGCTTCTGGTTGTTGTTGTCCGTCCATGAACGCGTCTGGATTGATCCCTCGACGCATATCGAACTGCCCTTGTGAAAATACTTTGAGATGAACTCGGCGCTCTGACGCCACGCGACGCAGTTGATGAAATCCGCTGTGTTGCCCTCCTGGCTGTCGCGGCTCTGATATCTGCGGTTCACGGCGATCGTGAAACTGCAGACAGAAACACCGCTTGCCGTGGTCTTGAGTTCAACGTCGGAGGTCAGTCTTCCCCCGAGTATAACACGGTTCAGGTTGAAATTAGCCATGGATCAGGCCTCCTTTGCGATGACGATGGAGCGCATGATTCCTTCGGTGATGCCGTAGATACGCTCAAGTTCTGCCGGGAACGACGTGGGAGCGTCGAACTCGACGAGTACGTAGTAACCGTCGTTCATATCGTTGATGGGATAGGCGAGGCGGCGTTTGCCCCATTCCTTGATCTCCTTGATCGTGCCGTTATCGGATATGAGAGAGGTGAACTTCTCAACGACGGATTTTACTGCGTCGTCGCCCTCAGACAGATCCACGATGAACATGGTCTCGTACGATGCGATTCTTCTTTCCATTTTTATACCTCCTTGTGGACATAAGACCGCCGCCGACTGTTTTGCGGCGGTAAGGAGAAACGAACATTTCTCAAACAGCAATTATACCACGGCGATTGCGCTTTGTCAAGCGCTTTTTTACTTTTTATTCATTTTTCATTCTATGTTTCATCTTCTGGAGAAGAGGAAGGGCGGCGAGCGCAAGAAGATTCGCGGAAAGGATAATTATCAGCATGGCAGGATACCGGCTGTCTCCTTTCGGAGCAAAATAATAAACCGATATTTCGGAAAGCACCGCCGCAAGGTTGAAAAATGAAAAAACCGTCCCGGCGTTAAGACCGTCTTTTATCTCATTCGGATATTTTTTCCGGCATAACTGCTTTTTTATCATTGATGAAGCAAACGCCGCGGTTAAAAGAACCGAGAGAAAAATAACTCTATCCGTCGTCATCTCAGAGACCGACGAAGATTCAAATAATCTGAATCTGCGAGGAAGAATAATAAGAACAAGCCCGCAGACTCCGCCGAGACCGGAGATCACGAACGCGCCGCAGGTCAGAAAATCAGTGAGAGCGCAAAAGCCGGAGGCCTTTGTTTCACCTGTCGGCTTCATCACGATGACTTCGGTCAGGTGGAGCACAGCAGCAAATGCGGCTGTTAAAACAACCGATGTTATAAAAAAACCTGCGGTAAAGAGCCAGCAAAAGGTGACGGACAGCAGGGCGATCACCGAGCACTCATAAACGTACAGCGCAGAAGCGCGGCGGCTTCCCGAGCGTGAGAGAACGAGATACGAGATTTTTTTCAGATACAGAAGCAGACATCCGGGTATGACGGCGGTCAATCTGAGTATCGAATTATATTCCGAGTCCGGCGGCGGTACGAAACGGACGTCAAGGCAGATCAGTTTTATCAAATGATAAGTCATGCCTTGCTCCGGGCCGCCGCTGCCGAACGCGCCCTTCGAGGCGTAATAAACAAGACTGCTTTCGTTGAGAGTGTCGAAGCCGACGGAGTCATACTCTTTTTTCAGTTCTGCCAATTGTTCCCGGTTATCGGCAGATCCCTTTACGATCACGGTAATTATGTACCTGGTAGTTTGATGACCGTTCAGTAAAGATATGTCGTATGAAGACGTTGATCCGACAACCTCAAAATGCCGGGAGATGAGTCTCTCGACGTGTTTTGTATTTAAGAAAAGCCCTATCCGGTTCCACTGAACGATGAGCGCGCCGGCAATCAGCGTGACGGTGAGAAATATTATAAAAATCCGGTTCGCTCTCTTTGAATTCATATCGGCTTTTTAATGACGTCAAATCCTTATTGTACTTTATTCGCATTATATCACGAAAAAGCCGATTTGTCAACATTAGATTTCCAAAAACATAAAAATCAGCCCCGACGTCGGGGCTGAGATTAAGTGTATGAAAGAGAGCGGTTCAGAATGTTCCGTGGATGACCTCGTTCTTTTCGGCGGACTCGAAGGCGGCCTCCATTATCTTCATAACGCGGCGGAGCTGCGCGTGGGTAATGAGCTGCGGCTCGATACCGTCCATCGCCTTTACCACGTTGCGGTAGAAATCGTGGACGTCGGATTCCGGCATCGGTATCACGAGATTTTCTATGGTTTCTTTCGTGCGGGGAGCCATCGTTTTTGTTATGCCCGTCTGAGCCCTGATGGGCGCTGCGTCGCGCTCTTCTTCAAGCCGCATGACCGTCACGTCCATCGGATCGTTCCAGTCCTTTATCTCGGCGGTCCCGTCCTCCCCGCGGACGTAGAAGCGGGGCAGGTTGATGTAGTTGCAGGTCCCGATCTCTACGGTGTAGACGACGCCGCTCACAAAGGTCATCACAACGTGACATCCGTCGTCCACTTCGCTGTTTTTAATGTGATCGAGCCGCGCGTAGACCGAGGTAACGTCTCCCGGGAATGCAAACAGCGCCTGGTCTATCAGGTGAACGCCCCAGTCGAGGACCATGCCTCCGCCGTGAGCTTTTTCTTTGCGCCAGTCGCCGGGGATGCCGCGGCTGCCGTGCACCCTTGATTCGACGGATAATATCTTTCCTATCGTACCGTTTTTGATAAGATCTTTTACCGCAAGGATATCGGTGTCCCAGCGTCTGTTCTGATGGACCGTGAAGAGCGAGCCGGTCCTTTCGGACGCGGCGATCATTTCATCAAGCTCGTAAGAATTCAGAGCGACCGGCTTTTCACATATTACAGCCTTGCCGTGTTCGAGCGCCTTTACGGTTATATCTTTGTGGCAGTCGTTCGGTACGGCTATCGTGACAAGGTCCACTTCGGGATCGCCGAGAAGCGCCTCGAGCGAGGGATATGTTCTCTCGCCGGGGGACAGCGGACGGACGTTATACTGCTCCGGGTTTATGTCGTATACTCCGCGGAGTTTTACGACGTCGCTCTGTCTCGCCATAATGGCGTGCCATCCGCCCATGCCGCCGTAGCCGATTATTGCAAGATTCTTCTTTTTCATATAAGGAACACGCTCCTGTCGAAAAGATTGTCTTAATTGAGGGGCAGATATTCAGGCCCAGCTCATAGTCCCGGGTTTGGGCTCGTTTATGATCACGCCGCGGAGAAAATCGATCGCTTTTTTAAGCCCTTCGTCAAGGGACATCAGACTGTCCTCATGCTCGATCGACATGACCTTGTCGTAGCCGACGAGACGGAGAGCCGAGACCATATCGCGCCAGTAGCTTTCCGAATTGCCGTATCCGCAGGAACGGAATATCCACGAACGGTGCAGTTCATCGCCGTAATGCTTGGTGTCGAGGACACCGAACTTTGCGGTGTTGTATTTGTCTATCTTAGTGTCCTTCGCGTGGAAATGATAGATGGAGTCGCCGAGCTCGCGGATCGCGGCGGCCGGCTCGATCCCCTGCCATATGAGGTGGGACGGGTCGAAGTTTACTCCGATGACCTTGCCGATCTCCTTTCTTATGCGGAGGGCGGTCTCGGGGTTATAAACGCAGAAACCGGGGTGCATCTCAAAAGCTATCTTGGTTACGCCGTGAGAGAGCGCGAAATCAGACGCCTCGCGCCAGTAGGGAAGGAGAACGTCGTTCCACTGCCAGTTAAGGACGGTGAGAAAATCGTCCGGCCACGGACAGGTGACCCAGTTCGGATATTTTGAGTTCTCGCTGTCGCCCGGGCAGCCGGAGAATCCGACTACGGTGTCGATCTCGAGCATCTCGGCGAGAAGGACCGCCTGCCTGAAATCGTGATCAAAGGATTTCGCGATATCCTTGTCGGGATGGACGGGATTTCCGTGTACAGAAAGGGCGCAAATATCGATGTCGTAGGTGTTGAAGGTCTCGCGGAATTTGTAGAATTCCGTTTTGTCGCTGAGAAGCACGTCCGGGTCACACTGGTTTTTCCCGGGATATCCGCCCGCTCCGATCTCGACGGTGTCGATCCCGAGTTTTTTCATGACGTCGAGCGTTTCCGCGAGCGTCTTGTCGCCGTAAAGATTTGCAAATACTGATAGTTTCATGTTGTCTCTCCGTTCACGTTTTCTTCGGTGGCCTCTTCGGTCACGTCTTTTTCGGTTATTGATTCGGTCTCGTCCCCGTCGTTTTCGGGTTCCGAAAGTTCTGATCCGGTCGCCGGCCGGCTCTTTCTGCTGAGAGAATACAGAGCGACCCCGAGACCCGCAACGGCCAGCGTAAGCTCATGCGGGCGGACGGCAAAGACGAGAAGCTCGGGAATAACGTCGCCGCCGATCCTCGATATACCGGAGCAAACGGCGGTAATCAGCGAGTCGATAACGAGCGAAAGCGCCACGCTGCCCGTCGTGACGAGCACGGCACGCGTCGTAAAGAAATAACTTTTGGTGCACTGTGACAGACGGGTTTTCATTTCCGCCGCCGAATAAAGCATGATTCCGACCGGAATGAACTGACATACCACCTTGATGGGGTCGTTTATTGCCCTTGCCGTCGAAAGATAGTGGTACAGCGTCATGAAAATGCCCCAGATCGACGGAAACGGCGCGCAGAAGCAGATAAGTTTCGACGACTGATTGCGGCTGAGACACACCGCGGCGAAATAAAGCGCCGACGGGACGGACAGGGCGAGCGTAATCGCGGCTATCGCGCGGTTGCCGCCGTCCGGCGCTTTCAGCATAGTGAGTATCGAGCTCGCTATAATAAAGCAAGACGCGAGCGCAGCCGCTTCGGAACCGCGCCGGGAGGTGTCGCCGAGCAGATCGCTCTCCTCGGTATTGCCTTTTCCGCTGAAAAAAACGGGCATCAGCGAAAGGACGACGCATACTATGCACGCCGCCACGGCAAAGCCGGACAGCATTCCGCGCCCGAAAACGCCGGGCGACGCGTCGTAGTCAAGCCGCCAGGTGAGCGACCAGAGGACGACGTTCACGCCGGCCGCCGCCATAAGCGCGGCAAACCAGATTTTTTTTAGTTTTTCGGAAACTTTCATATTTATCTTTTATCTCTTTTCCCCGCTCGGTCAGTTCTGACGTCTGACCGAAACGTATTCGTCGTAATACCTGTAAGACGGGCATCCCCGCCGTGAAAAAACGGCGGCGCTCATTTCGTCCTCGTCGAGGCCCGCGTGACAGACGTCTTCTTCGAATTCCTCGTCGTAGTAAAAGTACATGCAGGTTTCGCAGTCGCCGAACCGGCGCACGTCGTTCTTGCTTTTACCGCTTTTCTTTTCCTTAACGTCCTTACTGTTCTCTGACGTCCGATTCATAAGAAACCAGTCTGTCTCCTTCGTAACTGAGTCTGAGAATAAACGGGGGAACGTCTTTTTTCAGGTATCCGAGAAAGACGCGGTCCCCTTCCCACAGGTTGAGCGAGCCGATCCCGTCCTCGGGGATCCAGCGGAGTACTCCTTCGTCGCACTCCGGGAGCTCTGTGCGGTCGGTCTCGGCAGTAAACAGAAACATTTGCTCGGTCGGGGCGGAGTCGGAGACGAAGGTGACGACCCCGCGGAACCGCGGGTTTTCTATCTCGATTCCGGTCTCCTCGGATATCTCGCGTTTTACGCAATCGAGGGGCGATTCTCCGTCCTCGATATGCCCTCCGACGCCGATCCATTTTCCGTCGTTGACGTCATGCCCGCCGTCCTTGTTCCGGCAGCGGTGAAGCATCAGATATCGTCCGCCGTTTTTAATGTAGCAGAGCGTGGTGCAGATCATTTGTCCTTCCAGGGATGGAGAAGATTGATCTCGTCCGTGACCTTCAGCCCGAAAGATTTCGCGAACTCGCAGGTGCTTTCAAAATAATCGCGGTTGAACATCTCCGGCTGGTGCGCGTCGACGCCCACAACGAGGGTGTTTCCGACTTTGCCGGCGATCCTGAAAAATCTTTCGGACGGATAATGCCTTTTTGTAACGTATCCGAGCAGATTTATCTCGAGCGGGATGTCGAGATCGCGCGCGGTCTCGCAGAGATCGGACATTTCGGCGTCGTATTCCTCGTCGCTTATTCCCTCTGCGTGGTAAATATCGGGATGCGCGAGGTAACTGAAGCATCCGGTTTCAAGGCCTTCGGAAACAGTCCTGACGTATGAACGAAGGGTGTGTACCGGGTGGCCGAAAGCGATGAATTCGTAGGTCAGTCCGTCGGGATAGGGAAGACAGTGCTGACCCATTATCATATAGTCTATATCAAAATCCCGGCAGATCCCGTAAAGTCCGTCGAAAATATGAGGCAGATACTCTGCCTCAAATCCGCAGAGCACCTTCAGCCTGTCGGAATACTCATCGGCGACGTTTCTGACGGCCTCGACGTATCCCGGGATCTCGTGGATTTTCATCCTCATTCCGAGGATGTTTCCCTGTTCCATATCAAGGACCTGAGGCGAATGATCGGCAAATCCGAGTATCCTGATGCCGGCCGCGAGGGCGGCGTCGGCCATTTCTTTTTCGGTTCCCGTCGCGTGTCCGCAGCGCGGTGTATGAGTGTGATAATTTGCGTAATACATGTGTTGTCCGTCCGTTCTGAATCAACCCATATTATACCGCATTCGGTAAGCAAAGTCAACCGGAAAAATGCTTTTCCGGTTGACCTTAACGTGCTGTTTTTTTATCTTTTGAGGATCCCCGTTCCGCTTGCGAACGCGCCTCCGTTAAGGCAGACTTTTTTCACTTTCGCGGCAAACGACGAACAGGCGGGGAACAATCGCAGATTTTCCCGCGTCGCGTCGGCGCGGAATACGAACCTCAGGAGGCTGTCCGACCGCTCGGTCCCGACAAGGTCGAAAAGACCGGCGAAGGCGAGGATATTGGAGTCTTTCGGGAGCAGTCCGGAAAGCCCCGGATCGAGAAGCCATGACCGGCACGTAAAAGGCGCGCCGGAATGTTCCGGGAAATAATCATTTATAAAATCTTCGGCGTCGGAAACCGAGCGAAGGCATTCGTCAGTAATAAGCGGAGAGCCCGGCGGTATATGAACGGCGACGATCTTCTGCCCGCGCCTCAGACCTTTTTCGGGAGCGTCGAAGTCCGCCTCGTCGAGACAGAACTGAAGCCTTCCGATACGGAACAGGCGCATATCAAATATCCGCTTCAGCCACGGAAGCTCGGCAAGGCACAGATACCCTTTGACGAAAGTCCATTCGGAAGCCCAGCGCAGGACGTCCGACAGCGTGTCGAGGAAAACGCCGTCGCCTATCCCCTTTTCCGCGTATTTTTTGTGCAGTTCCTCACACATATAAAGCACGGAGAGCAGATCGCGGCGGCCGTCGCCGCCCCGCCAGTCGTAGCGGTCTGCTGAAATCGCGTCGGAGATCCTGATCTCCCTCAGCGCTTTTTCGAATTCGGCGTCATACCTCCCGGGGAACCCGAGCAGACCGTAGTATTTTCTGATGATCCCTTCGACGTAGCCGTCGTCTTTCGGGAGGATCCCGCTTTCGGGCTTCAGACCGATAAATCTCATGAGAGAATCGCCGTACAGCCCGGCGCGAAGGTATTCGCCGACGCCGAGCTCGTCGAGGATTTTTCCGTCAGATGCGATGAGCTCCGACGCGTACTCCGGCGAATAACCGTCCGCCGAAGAGTCGGTGCCGAACATTACGCTGCGGCTGACGTCATAAATCCCGTAAAGCTTCGAAAGGAGGTCTTTCCTGTATATCCCTGGAGTTCCCGGTGTGACGTCGAGGAACATGTCGGCCGTATCCTGTCCCGAACGTCGGGCGGCGAGAAATTTGCCGTAAAGAGCGACGCAGTCGTCAATCCACGGCCATGAGCAGTGCGCCAGACAGAAGCGCAGCCCCTTTATCGGGAGGAGCGCCTCCCAGTTCTGCGGCCGGTTGTAGTCCGAGCTGACTTTTCCGTCCCACAGTATTCCAGTGTGGAAAAGGACGGGTTTTCCGAGCTCTGCCGCGCGGCGCATGACGGCAAGCGGCTTTTCCTCGTAAACGTAAAAATCGTTGCAGATGATTTTGAAGCCGAAAACGCCTTCCCGCGCGGCTTCATTCATTTTTTCAAGGACGTTTTCCTCGTACGGATGTATCCAGAGAAAAGGGAACAGACGGTCTGTCCGGCCGTCGGTCAGCCGGTGAAGTTCGGCCATTCGCTCTCCGAAGGACGTTCCCGCTGAGTCCGAGTACTCTTTCGGACAGTTTGAAAAAACGATCCCGCCGTATACTCCGGCCTCCTCCATTTTACGCAGAAGCCGGTCCGGATCCGTCGCGCCGTTCCACGAATGAACGTGACAGTCATAGATTCTGAAGTTCATGATTACTCCGCAAATAAAAGTCCGGGCGTGCCGCGCGACACGCCTCGGAGTCTTTTTTACTGTTTTTCGGTTTCCTCGTCGCCGTAAATGCCCTTTATGGACGAGCGGAGGATAGTCAGTTTCGATTTGTCGTTTCCGGTCTCGATCATGACCTTGTCGTCTCTCGCGATGACGACGGTGCCGATGATTCCGCCGATCGTGACGATTTCATCGCCGACCGTGATGTTGTTTCTCATCTCGGCGATTTTCTGTTCTTTTTTCTTCTGCGGGCGCACGAGGAAAACGTAGTAAAGCACGATCATGAGAACGAGGACGCCGATCATCACGAGACTCATGATGTTGGAGCCCGCCTGCGCCGTGCCCGAAAGTACGATATTCATATAAAGTCTCCTTTGAGTTTTGGATATTATACCGCAAAATCCGGCGCAATGCAAGCCCCGGAGGAAAAAAATCGTACCGGAAAACTGGCACTCACGGGAAAAAAATATTTTTTTCACAAAAAAACTATTGACAAAAAACCGTTTCCGTGGTAAATTATTATGCGTGGTTGGCACTCCGGCGGTCAGAGTGCTAAAAATCGGGAGGTGAAGAGCATGGACGGCTCCGGTCTTAATGAGAGAAAAAAGCTCATACTGAAGGCGATTATCGAAGCGCACGTCAAATGCGGCGGGCCGGTCGGATCAAAGACCCTCACGGCAAGCGACATGATCTCGCTCTCGCCCGCGACGATAAGAAACGAGATGGCCGAGCTCGAGCAGATGGGTTATCTCGAACAGCCGCATACGTCGGCGGGGCGGGTGCCCTCCGAAACGGGATACCGGTTCTACGTCGACACGCTGATGCAGAAATACCGCATGTCGGCAATAGAGCTCGCACGGCTCAACGCGCTCGCGAAATCCCGGCTCGCCGAGCTCGACAAACTGCTCGACGCCGCGACCAAGCTCGCCTCGTCGCTCACTAATTATTCGGCGCTCGCGGTAAGACCGCAGAACGCCGGCGGGCGTATCGACAGCTTCCGTCTCGTTCCGCTTTCAGACGGTTCGATCATGCTCATCGCTGTCTCAAACGGGGCGGTCAAAACGAAACAGTTCATGCTTTCGGAGCAGGTCGCGCCCGAAATAATCGAGAAGCTTGAAAAAATCCTGAACGACAACCTCACGGGAAAGACGTCCGAGGAGGTCACGATGCCGCTCGTCATGCAGATGGAACGCGATTTCGGATACGACGATTCGCTCCTTCAGGTCGCCGTCAAGGCGGTCTGCGAGTTCCTCGACGATATGCGCGGCGGCGAAGTGCGGCTCTCGGGAGTCAATCATCTCCTCGAATATCCCGAGTATTCCGACATAAGCCGTTTCAAGGATCTCCTTTCGGTCCTTGAAGACAAGCGCGACATCATAAAACTCGTCGACGACGTAAACGACAGGGACGAGGAGGCGCAGGTCATAATCGGATCGGAAAGCGACGTCGCCGAAATGAAGGATTCGTCGATCATCTTCCGCAAGATCAGAAAAAACGGAAAGGTCGTCGGCGCGATCGGTATTCTCGGACCGAGAAGAATGGATTATTCGAAAGCCATATCTACCGTGGACTATATCGTCGAAAATCTTGAACATCTGCTCTCTGCCCCCGGTCAGGGCGACGGATCGTAGGTCGTATCGTAAAGGAGGAGATAACCTTAATGAGCGAGAAGAATGAAAAAAACGAAAAGAACGTAAAAAAGAGAAAGCCGGAAGAGGCGGAGGACACCGCGCCCCGCGAGGAGACCGAAGCGGGACCGGAACAGCCGGAAGAACCCGTAACGGAATCCGCCGGATCTCCGGATGACGGAGAACTCAAAAAAGCGGTCGAGGCTCTCAATGAGCTGAACGACAGATATACCCGGATGCTTGCCGAGTACGATAATTTCAGAAAGCGCGCACAGAAGGAGCGCGAAGGAATTTACACCGACGCTTACGCCGACGTGCTCGCGGCTCTGCTTCCCGTAAAGGACAGTCTTGAAATGGCGATGGCGTATGCCGACGACAGCAAGCTTTCGCAGGGCGTCACGCTGACTCTCAATAAGTTCAGCGAGATACTGAAAAAACTCGGAGTTGAGGAGTTCGGCGAAAAGGGAGAGCCCTTTGACCCGAATCTTCATAACGCCGTCCTCCACGTTGAGGACGAAACACTCGGGGAGAACGTCATTGCGGACGTGCTTCTCAAGGGGTATAAAAAAGGCGACAGGATCCTTCGCTATGCGATGGTAAAAGCCGCAAATTAAAATCAAAATAGACAATTACTGTAAATCAGGAGGATAAATATCATGGAAAAAATCATCGGAATCGATCTCGGTACTACAAATTCCTGCGTAGCGGTTTATGAGGGCGGCGAGCCCGTCGTCATCCCGAATCCCGAGGGAGCGCGCACGACCCCGTCGGTCGTGGCGTTTACAAAGACCGGCGAAAGGATAGTCGGTCAGGTGGCAAAGCGTCAGGCGATAACCAATCCCGATAAGACCGTCATGTCGATAAAACGCCGCATGGGCTCTGACTATAAAGTTGAGATAGAAGGAAAGAGATATACTCCTCAGGAGATCTCCGCAATGATCCTTCAGAAGCTCAAATCAGACGCCGAGGCATATCTCGGACAGAAGGTGAACAAGGCGGTTATCACCGTCCCCGCTTACTTCTCCGACGCTCAGCGTCAGGCGACGAAGGACGCCGGCAAGATCGCCGGACTTGAAGTCATGAGAATAATCAACGAGCCGACGGCCGCCGCGCTCGCCTACGGAATGGACAAGGAAAACGATCAGAAGATCATGGTCTTCGACCTCGGCGGCGGAACGTTCGACGTTTCGATACTCGAGATCTCGGACGGCGTGTTCGAGGTCCTCGCGACGAACGGCGACACGCACCT
>JAFTDQ010000111.1 GCA_017454075.1 Clostridia bacterium | reverse complement strand
CCTCTCGGCGAGACAGAAAATGCTCAATCCGGCGCTCGGCGGGAGGTTTTTTTACGTCTCGAAAAAGCTGATGAACGACCTGTCCGCGCATCCGCCGGAGAGCGTGCCGGCGCTCCTTTCCGCCCTGTACGGGAGGGAAAGGGAGCTTGTCGGCGTGAGGTTCTCGAAAACGCGCGTAACGTTTACCGGATTCGGGAAAACGCCTCCAGGAAGGGAAAAATCGCCGGAGCAGCTCTGCCGCCTTCTCGTCAGAGCGGCGGAGAGGCAGAAATGGGTGAAGCCCCACGCCTGCCGCATGAGGGAGCCGCGGTCGGCGCTCAGGGCTTGGCTGAACTCCGTAGGGGCGACGGGTCCGGAGTACGACGGGCTGAGGGAGGCGCTTTTACGCTCTGAACGCGTAGAAAATGCACATTCTTCGGAGGAATGAGGCGCGGTATGGAAGAAAAGAACGTTTGCGTCATTCGGGCGGACGAACCCGCCGCCGCGCCCGAAAAAAAGGATATGCTCCGCGTCGCGGCGTACTGCAGGGTCTCGACGGACGAGGAAAAGCAGCTCGGGAGCTTTGAAAACCAGATCGAATACTATAACAGGATGATTACCGAAAACGGGAAATACGTCCTCGCGGGGATATACAGCGACGAGGGTATATCGGGATGCAGCACGAGGAGCCGGAAGGGCTTCCTTTCGATGATCCGCGACTGCGAGGCGGGCTTGATAGACCTGATAATCACGAAATCCATAAGCCGCTTTGCGAGGAACACGCAGGATTCGCTGAACTATACGAGGCGGCTCGGCGAAATGGGCGTCGGGATATATTTCGAGAAAGAGGGGATAAACACCCTCGAGTCATCCGGGGAGCTTCTTCTCACGCTTTTCAGCTGTTTCGCACAGGAGGAGTCGAGGAGCATAAGCGAGAACACGGCGTGGGGCATAAGGAGCAGATTCAGACAGGGGATCTCGCACATGAACGTCGCCTTCCTTTTCGGATACCGGAAAGGGGAGGACGGGCGTCCGGCGATCGACCCCCCGAAGGCCGAGGCGGTGAGAAAGGCGTACCGGCTTTTCCTCGAGGGCGCGTCGCTGAACGGCATAGCGGCGGAGCTGAACAGGGAGGGCGTGCCGGGGACGCGCGGCGCGCCGAAATGGTGCGCGGCGACGGTCGGGAGGATGCTCGAAAACGAAAAATACAAGGGCGCCGTGATGATGCAGAAGACCTTCACGGCGAGCTATCTGACGAGGCGGCGCGTGAAGAACACAGGGCAGCTCAACAGGTATTACGTCGAGAACGACCACCCGGCGATAATCGACCCCGAAACGTGGGAGGCCGCGCGGGAGGAGACCGCCAGGCGGCGGGAATTCAGGGAAAAACACGGCCTGAGAGGGCTCGACGGCGGCGGCTCGCCCTTTTACGCGCGGCTTTTCTGCGAGAGATGCGGCGTGAAGCTCGAGCGGGTCTTCAACAGGGGAATGAAAAGGGCGGTGTGGCGATGTCCCGGGTGTTCCGTAAACGTCGCTGACGACGCCGTGAGGGCCTGTTTCCGCGACGCCTTCAACGGGATCGTGAGGGAGAGGGAGACGCTCCTTGCGGGATGGGAGGCGGCCGAAAGGGACGGCACGCCGCTTGAAAAGGTCCGCGGAAGGCAGATGAGGGAGATCACCGGGGAGGGGGAGATACCCTTCGAGGTTCCCGAGCTCACAAGGGCGGTGCTCCGCGAGGCCGTCGTCTCGGGGAGGTCGATACGCTTTTCGTTCCTTTCCGGCGAGGAGGAGGAGATATATATATAATTCTTGAAGATAACGCTTGACAAATCAGACGGGTCGTAGTATAATAACACGGTTAAACGGATAAAAGGCGGTTTTTATCCCGGACGCGGAAACGCGGACGCGGACGGGACCGCGGAAGGGAAGAGAATTGTCAATCTGGGACGCACCGTACATCGGGATATTTTTCGGCGTTATCGCCTTTATGCTCGGCGCCGTGATGGGCTCGTTTCTGAACTGCGCCGCGTGGCGGATCGCGCACGGGCAGTCGTTCATAAAGGGCAGATCGATGTGCCCCGACTGCGGGGCGGAGCTCGGGCTCCCCGATCTCGTTCCGATATTCAGCTGGCTGTTCCTGAAAGGGAAATGCAGGCACTGCGGGAAAAAGATACCGGTCAGATATTTTCTCACCGAGCTGTTCTTCGCCCTGCTCACCCTCGGGTGTCTCCTGAGATTCGATCTCACCGTGATATGCCTGAGGAACTACATCTTCCTGTGCTGTCTTTTCTGCCTCTCGCTCGTCGACATCGATATCTTCGAGATACCGAACGGGACGGTGATAATCCCGGCCGTCGCGTGGCTCGCCGCCGTGCCCTTTGAAAAAGAGCCGCTGAAGGCGCTCATCACAGGGCTCGCTGCCGGGGTGGGGCTCGGGGTCGCCATGCTCCTCCTGTCGCTTCTTCTCGACAGGATACTGAAAAAAGACACCCTCGGCGGAGGCGACATAAAACTGCTCGCCGTCGTCGGCTTGTATTTCGGGCCGTTCGGCTCGCTGTTCACGCTGATCATCTCATGCGTGATTGGACTGATATTCGCCGCGATCTTCAAAAAGAAACGCGACGGAGAGGGGCACTTCCCGTTCGGTCCGTCGATCGCGCTCGCGTCGGCCCTCATGCTTTTCATCGGCGGGCCGCTCGTCGACGCGTACATGAAGCTCTTCGGCATTTAACGCCGAATCATAAACAAAACCGGAGAATTTGACAATGGTTAAAACACTGCTTGGAATCGACATAGGTTACGACAGTCTCAAGCTTGCGCTCGTGACCGGTAAAAGCGTCAGAAAGACGGCGGTCGTATCGATGCCCGTCCGGCTGATAAAGGACGGACGCGTCGTCTCGGTCGAGACGATGGGAGAGACGATCCGCGACGCCGTCAGGGATAACGGGATGAGGGCCCGCGGCGCGGCCGTCGCCCTACCCGGCGAAACCGTGTTCATCAGGAACGTCACGCTCCCGCTCATGAGCGAGGAACAGCTCAGGACGAACATCCCGTACGAATTCAGGGACTACATCCCCGACGAACTCAAGAACTACGTCTTCGATTACGAGACGATCGAAAACAAGCCGTCGGAGGACGGGAACCCCGACGAGGGAAAGGCGATCGACCTGCTCGCCGTCGCCGCGCCCGTCGCCGTAATGAACGAGACGAGGGATTATCTCCGCAAGGCGAGGATGGGCCTGACGACCGCCGCACCCGCCGTGTGCGCCTTTGCGAATCTGATCAGAGCGAAAAAGCCCGCGCCGAACGCCGAGTGCTGCGTGCTCGACCTCGGGAACAGGGCGATAAGGATACACGTTTTCCGCGGAGGAAACTACGTCGTCACGAGGGTCCTTGAAACCGGGCTCAACATGCTCGACGACGTTATAGCCGACAAGTTCAACGTCGACACGCATCTTGCGCATACGTATCTCATCACCGACTACGGCGGCTGTCAGAGCTGCGACGAATGCGTCGCCGCGTACAACAGCATCACGGTCGAGCTCATGAGGGCGATAAACTTCTACCGCTTCAGCAATCAGGACAGCACTCTGAACGACGTGTACCTGTGCGGCGGCGGCGCGGCGAACACCGCGTTCCGCCACGCGATAGAGGCATCGCTCATGATGAACGTACACCACGCGTCCGAGCTCGTCGGGGGCGGGGACGGAATCGAAAACTGCGACACGCTTATCCAGGCGATAGGAATAGCGATGAGCTGACCGGAGGAAAAGACTTTGAACATCGGTAGCAATAAAGTACAGCGGCCCGTCAAGAGAAACATAAATCTCGCCGCGGTGTCTGAAAAGAAAATCAACTGGAAGATCGCCGTACCGGCGATAATCCTCATAGTCGCGGCGGTCGCGCTTTTCAGCAACTTTGCCGTGGTCGACCGTCTCATTGCCGTTCAGAAGGCGCAGGCGCGCGT
>JAFTDQ010000110.1 GCA_017454075.1 Clostridia bacterium | reverse complement strand
TTCTTTTTTTATCCTGCGGCACTCACGGCATCTCTTAGGCATATTCTGAAGACCCTTCTCGGCGAAGAAGGCCTGCTCGTCCGCGGTAAAGGTGAATTCTTTGCCGCAGTCTTTGCATCTGATGGTGATGTCCTCGTACATTGACGATTCCTTTCTTTGTGTTTATATCTTTACCCTCTTTGGGGAGGATCAAGTCAGATCTGTACCGTAATAAATTGCCCTGAGTTTGTTCTTCGCGCGTCTGAGCGCGTTGTCGACGGATTTGGTCCCGATTTTCATCCTGGATGCGATCTCGGCATACGAAAGACCTTCTGCGCGGTATCTGATTACGTTTTTTTCGAGTTCCGTGAGCGAGGCGAGGTCAAGCCTGTCAAATCCGGGAAGCGGCTCGCTCCGAGAGTCTTCCGCCGCGCGGACGGAACGGTTCCCGCGCCGCTCCGCGGCGGCGATTCTGCGCTGTTCGGATATACACGCGTTCCTCACGCATATCTTTGCGTAGAGCCCGAAGGTCACGCCCCGGCCATCCGTATAAGTGAGGTACGCCCTGTGCAGGGCGAGGGACGCCGTCTGGTAAACTTCGTCGCGGCTCAGCCCCGTTTTATCCGAAAAAGAGGCGGCGGTCGACCTGAGAAGAGGCTCGTACTCCTCCATTATTTCGTCGAAGGACTTGTTCATCCGCGGAACCACCATTCATCCGTTCATATAATAACACAAAGTCAACGGAATGTCAATAAAAAGTTATCAAAAAGGCCGATTAAGACACGCGTTCCAGCCGTATCGTGTTGTTTTCGCCCGGTTTTCCGCTTGTTGAGCCGCCTACGAGGATAACGTTGTCGCCGTGCGACAGTCCGAGGAGCTTCGACGTGTTTTTGAGCGCCGAATAGAATATTATCTCGGCGGAGGGATAATTTTCGGTAAGGACCGGTATTACCCCCCACGAAAGCGAGAGCTTGCGCCATTCCCTGGGGTCGGTCGTCAGCCCTACGATATCGGCGATCGGGCGGAAACGCGAGACCATGCGGACGGTCATTCCCGAGATCGAGCAGACGGCGATCGCCTTCGCATCTGTCGCGAGCGCCATATTGCAGGCCGAATGGGATATCGCGTCGATGTTGTTCTCTATGCTGAAATTCGTATCGTGGAACTGTTTTCTGTAATCGACGTGCTTTTCTGTCTCCTCGCAAATCTCGGCCATGACCTCGACGGTACGGACCGGGTATCTGCCGGAAGCCGACTCCGCCGAGAGCATGACGGCCGACGTTCCGTCGTATACCGCGTTCGCGACGTCGGAGATCTCGGCCCTCGTCGGACGGGGATTGTTGATCATCGATTCGAGCATCTCGGTCGCAGTTATCACGCGTTTGCCGAGCATACGGCAGACTGTAATGAGCTGTTTCTGTCTCGCCGGGACCTGCTTGAACGGGATCTCGACGCCGAGGTCTCCGCGGGCGACCATCACTCCGCTGCATATCTCGCAGATCTCGAATATGTTGTCGACTCCGGACTGGTTTTCGATCTTCGCTATGATATCGATGCCCTCGCCGCCGTTTTCATCTATGAATCGGCGCATGTCCTCGACGTTCTGACGGTTCGAAACGAAAGAGGCGGCGACGTAATCGACCTCGTTTTCGATGCCGAAAAGCAGGTCGCTCTTATCCTGTTCCGACAGGAACACCTGATGCAGCACCTTGCCGGGGAAAGACATGGACTTTCTGTCGGAGATCGTCCCGCCTTCGGTGACGACGCATTTTATGTCGTGACCCGAGATCTCCTCTACGGAAAACTGAACGAGACCGTCGTTAACGAGCACGGTGTCGCCCGGCGCGAGCTCGTCGCAGAGCGATTTGTAAGAGACCGAAACGCGGGTCTGATCTCCCAAAATATCATCGGTCGTAAAGGTGAACCGGTCGCCGTCACCGAGCGTTACGCTCTTGTTTTCGAACCTTCCAATGCGGTATTCCGGTCCCTTGGTATCGAGCATTATCGCCACGGGAAGGCCGAGCTCTGAGCGGATCTTTTTGAGCCGGTCCATGACCGTTTTGTGCCATTCATGCGTTCCGTGCGAAAAATTGAAACGAGCTACGTTCATTCCGGCTTTACAGAGCGCGCGGAGAGTCTCCTCCGACTCGCTCGCCGGGCCTATTGTACAAATAATCTTGGTTTTTCTCATTTTTTCGTTTTAAAACCTTTCCGTTCCGGCAAGCAGCCGCCGGACTCCGACATTATAATTATATCATTTCTTCTTCCCGTTGTAAACCTGATCTGCGCAAAAATATCCGCAAATCGGCCCGAAAGCGCTTTTTTCATCGCACCGGCTCAGGGCGGCGCTTTTTATCACGCGTGAAAAATGTTTTAATAAAAGGGGGTTTACAAACGCCGGAAAAAGTGGTAAAATAGCCGGGTCAAGAAAAGAGGTGAGCGGAATGGACCCTGACGGTTACCACCGATGCAACGAATATCTGATTTCCGCTCGGAAAACTCTTTTCCCGACCGCCTGACGGCGTCGGTCATTTCGGGTTTTTCGCGCGGTCGCAATGCGGCACGCGCTTTTTTTGCGCGATTTTCTGAAAAAGGACGGCAAAAAAATGGATCACAACACGACCCTCGACGTCGAAGAGGCGCTCCGGCTCATCGATGAAAAAAAATACTCGGAGCTCAAAAAACTGCTCCTCGAAGCGGAACCTGCCGACGTCGCCGAGTTTTACGACGAACTTCCCGAGGAGCTCTACGCGGTTATCTTCAGACTTCTTCCGAAGGAACCGGCAGCGGCTGTCTTCGTAGAGCTCGACCCGGACAAGCAGCAGCTGCTCATTAACTCATTCACGGATAAAGAACTCAAGGGGATACTCGACGAACTGTATATGGACGATACGGTCGACATCATCGAAGAGATGCCGGCAAACGTCGTCACAAGGATCCTCGCAAACACCCATCCCGACGACAGGGCGGCGATAAACCGCCTGCTTGAATATCCCGATGACAGCGCCGGCTCGATAATGACCGTCGAGTACGTGAGTCTCAGAAAATCCATGACGGTCAGGGAGGCCTTCGAACATATCCGCAAGGTGGGTCTCGATTCCGAAACCGTCTACACCTGTTACGTCACGGAAAACAGGATTCTGATAGGCGTGATCTCGGTCAAGACGATGCTCCTTTCGGATCCCGACGCCGTCGTCGGAGACATCATGGAGACGAACGTCGTTTCCGCCGTCACGACGGACGACCAGTCCGAGGTCGCCGACCTCATCCAGAGATACGACTTTCTCGCCGTGCCGGTGGTGGACGGCGAGGGGCGTCTCGTCGGTATCGTTACCATCGACGACGCTATCGACGTCATCCGCGAAGAGGACGACGAGGATATCGCGAAAATGGCGGCCGTCACCCCGGACAGCAAGCCGTATATAAAGACCTCGGCGGCGAAAATATGGCTGAACCGCATCCCCTGGCTGCTCCTTCTCATGATCTCGGCGACCTTCACGGGGATAATCATATCGTCCTTTGAGGACGCGCTCGGAAAAATGGTGGTGCTCACCGCGTTCATCCCGATGCTTATGGATACGGGAGGAAACGCGGGCTCGCAGGCTTCGGTCACCATAATCCGCGGCATCTCGCTCGGTGAAATAAGCTTCGGCGATATTCTCAAAGTCGTCTGGAAAGAGTTCCGCGTGTCGATCATGTGCGGAGTAACCCTCGCCTGCGCGACCTTCGGAAAGGTCATGCTCGTCGACCGGCTGATAATGGGCAACACCGACGTGAGTGTGTTAGTTGCGCTCGTCGTAAGCATGACCCTCGCGCTGACCGTCGTCGCGGCGAAGCTTATCGGCTGTTCCCTCCCCCTCATCGCGAAAAAGCTCGGTTTCGACCCGGCTGTCATGGCGTCCCCGTTTATCACGACGATAGTCGACGCGGTGTCCCTCCTGCTTTATTTCCTGCTCGCCACTTCGCTTCTCGGGCTCTGATCCGAAAAAAAACGCTTGACAAAACGCTCTCGCCGTGGTATAATACCTGCCGCGGTTGAGAAATGCGCCCTTAGCTCAGCGGATAGAGTACTCGGCTACGAACCGATTGGTCGGAGGTTCGAATCCTCTAGGGCGCGCCATATAAGCCTCGCGTAAAGCGAGGCTTTTCAGTTTTTTCCGGTTTTATCCCGGAAAATACCCGCCGCCCCGCTCGGAAAGATGATACCCCCGCCCGGTCCCGGAAACGGACCGGAGTCCTCAGACGGTGACGAAAAATGCTCAAACGATTTATCGCATATTACAAACCGCATATCCCGCTTTTTACGGCCGATATGATCGCCTCGGTCCTTATATCGATACTCGGTATGATATACCCGGTGATGACAAACAGGATGCTGAACGATTTTATCCCGAACAAGGCGTATAACGCCATAATCATTTCCGGTCTGAGCGTCCTCGTTCTTTACGTCGCGAGGATGTTCCTGCGTTATTTCGTACAGTATCAGGGGCACATGGTCGGAACGAGGATGCAGGCGCAGATGAGGAGGGAGCTTTTCGCCCACCTCGAGCGGCTGCCCTACACGTTTTTTGACGATCACGAGACCGGAAAGATCATGACGCGGATGACGAACGACCTTTTCGAGGTCAGCGAGCTCGCCCATCACGGTCCCGAAAACCTCCTGACAAGCTCCATAATGATCATCCTCAGCTTTGTGTATCTCAGTACCATCAACGTGTGGCTCACGCTGATCGTTTTCGCCTGCGTTCCCCTGCTCGTCGTCACGTCGCTTCATTACAGAAAGAAGATGAGCGACGCCTTTACCGAAAGGAGAAAAAGCAACGCGGTGATAAACGCCGCTCTCGAGAGTTCGATAACAGGGATCAGGGTGACGAAAGCCTACACGAACGCCGACAGGGAGCTTGAAAAATTCGAGACCGGCAATCAGATGTATATCGACGCGAGCGCCCGCTCATACAGCGCCATGGGAAGGTTTTTTTCCTCCACTTCGTTCATCACTGACGTCTTCAACGTTATCATTCTCATAGCCGGCGGCCTTTTCCTCTATAACGGACAGATCAATTTCGGCGATTATTCGACCTTTATAGTTTCGGTCAATCTGTTCATTTCACCGGTTCAGACCCTTGTTTCGTTTTCCGAGCAGTGGCAGAACGGCGCGACGGGTTTCAGAAGGTTTATTGAGATCATGGACGTTCCCGAAGAGGAGGACGCGCCCGGCGCCGTCGATATCGGAAGGGTGAACGGAGATATAGAACTCAGGAACATCCGTTTTTCATACACGGAAAACGACGAGAAACGCGTCCTTGACGACGTTTCCCTGAAGATCGAAGCCGGGACGAAAACGGCCCTTGTCGGTCCTTCCGGCGGCGGGAAAACCACAATATGCCACCTCATCCCGAACTTTTACAAGCTGGATGAAAACGGCGGAAGCATTCTGATAGACGGCAGGGATATCCGGTCTCTCACCATGGAATCCGTAAGGCGCAACATCGGAATAGTTCAGCAGGACGTATTTCTGTTCTCCGGGACCGTAAAAGAGAATATCCGGTACGGCCGTCTTGACGCGACCGACGAAGAGGTCGTCCGGGCGGCTGTGAAGGCGAATCTCCACGAATTCGTCTCTTCCCTTCCCGACGGCTACGACACTGAGATCGGCGAGCGGGGAGTCCGGCTTTCGGGAGGTCAGAAACAGCGCGTTTCGATCGCCCGCGTATTTCTTAAAGATCCGGCGATCCTCATCCTCGACGAGGCGACGAGCGCGCTCGACAATTCAACCGAGGTGCTTATCCAGAAATCGCTTGACGAGCTTTGCAAAGGCAGAACGACGCTTGTCGTCGCGCACCGTCTCTCGACCATAAGAAACGCCGACCGAATTGCCGTCGTCACCGAAGGGCGCATTTCCGAATACGGAACGCACGAAGAGCTCATGGCAGAGGACGGACTTTACAAAAAACTGTATGACCTTCAGTTCAGAGAAGAATGAAAACGGAGCCGGGAAAGCGTGCTCCCGGGTGTGACTGATAAAAACGAATTATTTACCGGAGGTCGCCGTGGATATAACCGAAAAACTGTTTCTTCTGAGAGACGAAAAATACGCGGCTTTCCAGGCAAGGCTCATCCCCGCCCTTCCGGGCGGCGCGATTATAGGAGTCAGGACGCCGGAGCTTCGTGCGCTTGCGAAGGAAACCGTGAAAAACGGCGAAGCGGAGACTTTTCTCCGCGCGCTTCCCCACGTTTATTTCGAGGAAAATCAGCTGCACGCCTTTATTATATCCCTCAGGAAAGACTTTGATCTGTGCCTTTCCGACACCTCGGCTTTCCTGCCGTATATCGACAACTGGGCGACCTGCGATCAGCTGTCTCCTCCGGTCTTCGGCAAAGAGCCCGTGAAACTGCTTCCGTTCGTCTTTGAATGGCTCGCGTCGGAAAGAGTTTTCACCGTCCGCTTCGCGATCGGGATCCTCATGAGGCATTTTCTCGGCGAAGGATTCAGTCCGGAGTATCCCGAGGCCGTCGCCGGCGTCGTAACCGATGAATACTATGTCCGCACGATGGTCGCGTGGTATTTCGCCACAGCCCTTGCGAAACAGTACGAAAAGACGATACCGTATATTGAAAACCGCCGGCTGGACCGCGCGACGCACGATCTCACCATACAAAAGAGCATTGAGAGTTTCAGGATACCAAACGATCGCAAGGCGTATCTCAGGACCCTGAAATCAAACCTTAACGGGTAATAATCTGACGAAAGAAAATGGAAAGATTTTTCTTTGAAAGACCTTCTTATGAAAGAAAAAGCGAGATAATCGCGTTCCTCGACGAGTTCCGCGCGGCGGGCTCCGACATAAACGGCTCCGGCGGGCTCGATAAGATCTGCGACGGAATGTCCTTCGAGGACGCGCTCGGGCGCTGTCTCGGAATGGAAAACCGGGAATACGCGCTGAGCGTCGGCCGCTGCCCCGGGGTGACGTTTCTGATGTTCCGCGAAAATGACGGCCGGCTCGTCGGGACGATAAACGTAAGATGGGAGCTGAACGAACCGATGCGCTCGTGGGGCGGACACGTCGGATACGGCGTAAGACCTTCGGAGCGAAGAAAGGGATATAACAAGATCAATCTTTATTTCGGGCTCGGAGAAGCGCTGAAACACGGAGTTGAGGCGGTTCTCGTCGGATGTTCGAAAACAAACGTCGCCTCGGAGCGTTCGATCCTCGCGCTCGGAGGAGTATTCGAGCGCGACACGGTCGACCCCGCCGACGGAGAGCCGGAGCTTATGTTCGTCATAGACGCCGCCTCTTCGCTCGAAAAATACAGAGACGTTTACGAGCCGCGCATAATCAGAATCGATGCCACTCCGGTATAAAACGGTCAAGCACAGATGACCAGTGCAAATAATCCTGATAATCTGTGCTGAATGACCTATACAGAATCGTTTAGTTTACGGTTTC
>JAFTDQ010000109.1 GCA_017454075.1 Clostridia bacterium | reverse complement strand
GCGGAGAATTACCGCCGTTTTCTTGACGGTGACGACGAGGGTATATCGGAAATCGTAAGGGATTACAAAGACTGCCTTATACTCTTTCTGAACACTATTGTCGGAAATATTTACACAGCCGAGGAACTTGCCGAAGAAACGTTTTTCAGGCTGATCATCAAAAAGCCGAGGTACTCGGGAAAATCTTCTTTCAAGTCGTGGCTGTTCGCTGTCGGAAGAAATATTGCCGTCGATCATATCAGACGCTTCTCGCGGACCGCTCCCGGTCTGACCGAGGAGATGGAAGCAAGTCTGAAAGACGAATCCGATCTCGAGGCGGAATACCTCAAAGAGGAGCGAAAAAAACAGATCCGCGCCGCGATCAGGAAACTGCCCGAGGATTACGGAGCGGTTTTGTGGCTCGTGTATTTCGAGGGCCTTTCAAGCGAAGAAACGGCGACCGTTATGAAAAAGAATTCCCGTCAGATGCGCAATCTCCTGTACCGCGCGAAACAGTCTTTGAAATCAGAACTTGAAAAAGAGGGGTTTGTTTATGAAGAATTCTGATGAAATGATACAGAGCCTCCTCAGGCGCAGGGAAAAGTATTTTGAAAGCCAAAGAAAAAAACGCAGAACGACGGCGGTCGCGGGGACAAGCGTCCTCTCCGTCTGCATCGTCGCGCTTGTCGGATTCGGGGTATTGAATCTCGGAATGAAAAGATCTGACCCCGCAGATCCCGTCGGGGACGAATCGTATAATACGGAAGAATCCCGTCCGGCAGACGTAAAAACCAAAAGCACTGTAGGCACGGATATTGAGGACGAATCCGATCGGAAAGTATCAGACGATGCGAGTGGGCAACATAACGGCGAGGAGCATGACATCGCTGGTTTCGATCTTAGAGGAGCGCTCGTCATCGGGGGCGATTTGTACGAGCAGATCCTCGGTCGGGATACCGAAGGATGGACGAAAAAGGACTTTCTCGGCAAGGCGTCGGAGTTCGACGGGACGTATAAGAACCTTTACGGATTCGGTATCGAAGGCGACGTTTATTCCGTAAACGAATCGCCCGACGCGGTTCTGATATACCTGACGAACGGCGGGGTCGTCGCGCTTGAAAAAACCGAGGACGACAGGCGAATAAGTCTTCCGGAAGGAGGGACGACCGTCACGGGCGAGCCGATCACATACGCGGAAGCTGAAGCGTTTTTTGACGAAAACCTCGACGCGATCTCGAATATGCTCTCGCTTCACGGCGAGTTCGGCAATATCAGCGTCCGGGGAGGAGGCTATTGTCCGATAGTTCGCGATGCACACGATGAGGAGAGAAAAATCAACCTGAGCGAAAGAGTTTATTTCCTTTACGACGGAGAATGCCTGATCGGTGAATACAAACTCATCCGTGACACGGACGGGACTCTGTACGGTAGTCTGAAATCGTTATTCAGTAACGAAGAGCAGTCCGCATTATTCGAAGAGTATCAAAACCACAAAGGCGAGAAACTGATTTTCATCGAAGATTACTGGCAGCGGTTCATCATCACCCCGGAAAACAATGTTATCATTTTCGGTCCCGGCTTATATGAATTGGAGATATCTCCGTGGGAGACCCGTGCCGAAAACGTCTTCTCTGTCGAAGAAGGATTTAATGTTTACGGATATTTTTATAACGAAAACGCCGTGTATATTCCCTGACGGCGGTACAGGGGGCGTCCCCCTGTCCTGATGCCGGGCGCATGGCTGCGGATTTCTTCTTTTGCGCGACACCTCAGATTGCCGGACGGTCGGGAAAAATCGCCGAAATCGCTGTTGACAACCGCGTTTTGCGG
>JAFTDQ010000108.1 GCA_017454075.1 Clostridia bacterium | reverse complement strand
CGCGAAGCAGGTCGGCAAGCCCATCAGGCTCGTACAGTTCTATCGCTATGAAAAAGGCGAAGGAATCCAGAAGAGAGAGGACAACTTTGCCGAAGAGATCGCGAGTCTCGTAAAATAATAAACGTTACGTTTCCCCGCCCTGCCGGTAACCGGCAGGGCGGCTTTTATTAAAAGACGCCGGAAATCGTCCGGCGTCTTTTGTTATTCTGATTTTATCCGGCAACGTTCATCATCGTCCCGATAAAGAGCGGTATGCCCGCCTCGGTATCTATGAGCATGTACACAAAAGGTCTGTTGAGGAAAACCGTTCTTTCCATGGGCGCCGATGAGTTTTTGGCCATTTCAACGGCGGTGGCCGCCCCGGCTCTGGTTCCTTTTTCACCAACCGAAATAAACGTTTTATGGATCACCCGGCTGATATAAAGATTCGCACCGCGAAGCGTTCCTATACCGGTGAAATCGGCGCCGGAGGGATCAAACGCCGAGGTCATTCCCATTTCAGTCAGAGTCTTCGACAGTTCTGCATCATATTCCGTTTCAAATTTGGGAAGCAGCACCTCCACCGACTCCTCGAGGGGGGACCGTATCATCTTCCCGAGCGTCTCCCCGTCAAGCGAGGCGACGTATTCTCCGACGGTCACACCCTCGTTTGGAAGAAGCGCGGCAAAAGCGAATCTCCTTCCGCTGTAGTATTTTATAAAACCTGTCGCCTTCCCGTCGTCGAGATATCTGCTTTCCTTCGAGCACATGAACTCGGCGGTCTGCTCCTTCCCGTCCTCAAGCGTAAAAGTTCCTTCTCTGATCTGATTTTTCATTTTATAGATCGTTTCCCACTCGGCGTCGAAAGAAAGCGCGTTTATAAGATACATAACGGCGTCTTTCGGGATTTCGTCCAGTATCTTCGGTATCATCCCGTCTGTATTTTTGTTGACCCAGCCGTGTATGTCTGAAAGAGTTGAATCGTCAAACGGCGCCTTATAGGCCGCAGCTCCGTAAAAATCGGCGTTTTTCTGCAGGAAATCTTTTTTTACTTCAAAGCCGTTCTCCGATTTGAACCAGATTGAATTTGCAAGACTCAGTCCGCTTTTTCCCTCACCGGCGAGCGAATTCGTATATGCGCAGAAAAACGCATTGAGACCGTCAACGTCCGAGCCGAGTACGTCCTCCATCTCGGTTTTTGTCCCGTTCTCCGCACCGTTTGCCGTCATTGAAAGCGCGGCAAGTACCGAAAGCGGCGAGAGGAGCGTGTTTTTGCCCTCCGCGACGCATTGCTGCAGCAGTCTGACGGCAAAATCCGTCACACCGGAAGCGCCTTCTCCCGGTATTTCAGTAACGCCAGGTCCTTTCCCGACAAATCCTTCCATAAGGTCCTCGGCGCTGACCCTCACGGCGCAGCCGAAAAGCCCCGCCGTCGTTGTTAATACAAGCAGGACGCTCACAAACGCCAATAAAAACTTCTTACACTTCATAGCGTCTCCTCCCGTTTTTTTGTACTATTGTACTATGAGTATAACATTTTCCCGTCATATTGTCAACTGCAAAAATATAAACCTAAAAAGCCGCCGGTAAACCCGGCGGCTTAAAAGATATTGTAAATCAGACGAGACGCATGACGGCGAACTGTTCCGGGAGATGAAAATTGGGGGTCACCGACTCCATCGGTGAGAAAGCGCCGTAATGCGCCTCAACGCAGTCGTCTCCGCATTTGTAGAAATTGCCGCGTATCACGCTTCCCGGCCCGAAATCACAGTCGCCGTAAACGGCTCTCAGGATCTCGTTTCCGACGCGGACGACCGCCGTCCAGCGATCCGGATATCTCGAAACCGAAACCTCCGGGAATTTTCCGCATATCTCGCTGAGCGGAGTCCTCTCTTCCCTGTTGAATCCGTAAGCCGACAGGATCGCGCCGTTTGCGTTGACCTCGCAGTTTATATATCCGAAGCCCTCCCTGTACGTCGCGAAGAACTCAAGACAGCTGTCGCGATAGACGGGATCCATATTGTTGAAATAAACCGCTCTCGGATCTTTTTCATAAGCGGTCAGACGAGCGTAAAAGCCGTCCCCAGGGACGTACATGAGCCTCCCTCTGGCTCTCGGTCTGTATGAACCGCTCCATGCATAGTTGTTTATGCGCGCGACGTGACTCAGTCGCATTTTGTCCGGGGAATCGACGACCGCTACAATATAATCCTTTTTCATATCAGTTTACTGTTTCACTTTCTTCTCTTCGTGACGAGAGAGTTTTTCTTGCCGAAGGGCGCATCTTTCCGCGGAAGCGTTTCTTTATGACCCTTGCGGACACTTTTGAGACCTGCGCCCCGTAAAGCTCGGCTTTCCCTGTCTTTTTCGGTTCGGTGAATATCGGCTCAGGCACGGGGCGGGCCGTCGGGATATCGTTACCGGGCTTTTCTTTTTCGGAATTTTTTTCCGGCCCGGATTCCTGATCCGCTTCTCCTTCAAGCTCGGCGAACAGCGCCGCGATGTCAAGTCCCCCGTCGTTTGCGTGCGGAACGACTATCGTGTCGCCGAACGCGTCGGCGGCGGTGAATCTGCGTTTTGACGCTTCTTCCACGTCGTTGATATGTTTTCTTCTGATGAGAAGCGCAGCAAGCAGGATGAGAACCGCGACGAGCAGCACGGCGAGTATTATCTCGGTAATAAGCAGAGCGTCCGGATGCGACGGCTGTTCGCGCGGATCGAACGTTGTTACCGGGGTATCCGTTTCCGCCTGCGTCGTGACTTTTTCCTTGAAATAAACGAAAAGAACGTCGGCTCCGGCGCCGTCGATCGTTCCCTCAACAGAAGTATTGTCGGGGGTATAACCGTCGATCGCAAGTGCGTTTATAACGAATTTTGCTCCGTTCGTCGCGTGGACCGTATATTCGTCTGCGACGTCTTCCCCGTTTTCGTAACAGTTCTTCACGTTTATCGGATAAAGAACCGAGAGATCCGTGTTGCAGAGTATGAGATCATTGATCGACGTAACGGAATAAACGAACCTTCCTTCTTCGATCTCGAACATAATCTGCTCAAAAAGTCCGTCAACGGTACGGTTGTAAAGATGAGCCGTCAGAGGCTTGACTCCCTCGGGGATAGGAAGCCGTATCACAGCGCTGCCGTCAAGTCTCACCGGGGCGCCGTCAAGTGTAAGCGCGGGGGTGTAAACAAGTCCGTATTCTCCGGGAGCAAGGAACACGTCGGGCTCCAGAGTATTTGAAGCGAGCGTAACTCCGAACGAATACGAATCGTTCTCCGACCCGACAATGACGATCTCCGCGCCGGAGACCGGGTCAGTCAAAGTGACGTATCCGTCAACGCGGAAGGTTATTCCGTTCTCCTCGGCGTAATTCTGAGCTATGGAATCGGCAACCCCCTTCATAAGGAAATTGTTTACGACTGCTCCGAGCGCGTTGTAGCCGAGCGCTTCGTCACCTATGAATTCAACTGTTCCCGGAACGTATACCGAACGGATCCCCGTTCCCTTGAAAGCGTTTACGCCTATCTGTCTGAGCGAGCCCGGGATTGAGAGCGAGGTAATCCCTCGACAGTTTTCAAACGCTCCGTCTCCGATCTCATTAAGCCCGGACGGAAGAGAGATCGAGCTCAGACCCGTGCCGCTGAAAGAGTTTTTACCGATGGTCCTGACAGATCCCGGGAGACTTACCGACGAAACGTCCTTCATTCCGTCAAAAAGGCCGGCGCCGACGCTCTTTAAACCCGTAAAGCTGACCGTCCTGATGTATTCATTGTAAAGCGCCCACGGAGTCTCATCCGGGCTCTCGTAATCAGGGCATACGCCGTTTCCGCTGACCGTCAGGAGCCCCGCCGGAAGTCTGACCGTCCATCTGAGTCCGTCGCCGAACGTTCCTTCATCAGATGAAACGTCGCCGGTCGAAACGAATGAAAAACCGTTCTGTTCGGCGTATTTCTTCGCCGCAGACGGAGTCGGACCCTTGATCTCCATAACGAACTCCCGGTATTTCGCGTACGCGGCTGCGGAGGCGTCATTTGAGAAATAGTAGTATCCTATCGAATAGTCCGTTATCTCACGGACGTTTTTGGAAAGAGTTATTGAGCGGAGCGAGGGACATGAGGACAGGGCTCTTTCGCTTATTCCCCTGACAGAATCGCCGAGCGTCACGGAGGAAAGCGAGTCGCAGCCCTCGAACACTCCGGCGGGAAGCACTGCGATTTTCGGTGAAAGGACGACCGAAGTGAATCCGTCGCAGTCGGAAAAAGCGAAATCTCCGATGTACGACAGTCCGGAAACCATATTTTCGGAAGTCATCGACCGGCACCCGGCAAACGATCTGTTCCCGACAACAGTAAGGACGCCGCTCTCGAATTTCTGAAGAGAAACGCATCCCTCGAAGGCAGAAACGCCCGTTCTTTCAACAGCCGGAGAGGTCAGGGTCTCAAGATCCGCGCAGCCGAAAAACGCCCTGTCCGGGATCTCGGCAAGCTTTTCACCGAATACGCAGTTCCGGAGTGCGGTCCCCTCAAAAGCCGACGCGCCTATGCGCGAAACAGATCCGAATATGACGGTCTCCAGCGCGGAGCAGCCGGAAAAGGCCTTTTCTCCGACGGAGGTCACTCCGGCAGATGAGATTTCCGTCAGCGATACGCATCCCGAAAAAGCTTCGTTGCCTATGGATGAGACCGTCTGTCCGAGCTCGACGGCCGTTATTCCGTTTTCTGCGCCGAACGCCCGGTCGCCTACCGACGTCACCCCGTTTTCGATCACGAGAGAGGTGATTCTGAAACCGTCTTTTTCGGCATAGTATTCCGCCCAGGGAGCCTGTCCCCCTTCGTTGAAGGAAAGCACCGCCCCGCTTCCGCTGATGGTGAGAACACCGTCTTCCGAAATGATCCAGTGGACGTCGCCGGCGTCCCCTTCCGGGAGAATGACCTTTGACGCAGGAAACTCGAACCCGAGCTCCGCGGCCCAGGTTTCGGCGTATGAGCCGACGTTTCCGATAACCGTCGGTTCGCAGGTTTTCGTGTATATTTCGTCAACGAGACTGTATCCGAAAGCGTGCTCGCCGATCGATGAAACGCTGTCCGGAAGAGTGATCTCAGTCAGCGTGAAATTCAGAAACGCGTCTTCAGAGACCGAGGTGATGCCGTCGTTTATCACGATCGAAGATATCACGTCGAACAGTTCCGCCCACGGCGCGCCGTCTTCCGGGAGCGTCATATCTCCCGAGCCGGAGAGAAACAGCGTTCCGTTCTCTGCGGAACACGTTATATTTTCGCCGCATGGGAAAGTATTATCTTCGGGATCGTCCGCGCTTACTGCAAAAAACAGAACGGAAAAAAGAGCGAGCAGGGCGACTGTCGCCGGGACCGCACGCATTAAGGATACTTTTTTCTTACGTTTTTCCGAGCAAGAAGTCATAAAACCCTTTCCTCCGCGAAAATTGCAGGTCAAATTATATCACCGCATGAGCGTTTTGTCAACCTCCGCGCGTGAACGCGCCATAAAATGATTAAAAACTTTTTTGCGGTCGCCTCCGGAAACCTATACAAACGAAAAAAAATGTGATATAATAATAGGGAGTATAGGAATCGGCGTCTTCTCCCGGAGATGACGCGCCCGTAATTATGGATCGCAGAAAGACTAACAGAGAAAACGACAGAAAACCGTACGCAGGCGGTCCGCAGCGCACGGAAAAGGAACAAAGCGACACGCTCGTTATCGGAAGAAACGCCGTAATAGAACTGCTGAAAAGCGGTCGCGACGTAAACAAGATCTACGTTCGTCGCGGTGAGATGACGGGCTCTCTTTCGGTGATAGCTGCCGAGGCCGCGTCGAGAAGGATACCTCTTTCGGAGGTTGAAAACGCAAAGCTCGACAAAATGTCGGGAGGCGCCGCTCATCAGGGAGTGATCGCGTCCGCGGCTGTCAGGAATTATTCAACGGTGGACGAGATTCTTTCTCTCGCCGCCGAAAGAGGCGAAAAGCCGCTTATTCTTATGCTCGACGGCGTTGAAGACCCGCAGAATCTCGGGGCTCTCATACGTTCCGCCGAGTGCGCGGGGGTCCACGGTGTGATAATACCGCGTCACGGAGCCGTGGGTCTGACGTTTACCGTCGGAAAGGCGTCCGCGGGAGCCGTGGAATACGTGCCGGTCGCAATGGTGGCAAACCTCGCGCGTACCGTCGAAGAACTTAAGGAACGGGGACTGTGGATCTTCGCGGCGGAGGCCGGAGGAGACGACGTTTACGCCTCCGACCTGAACTGTCCCGCTGTCGTCATACTCGGCAGCGAGGGATACGGGGTTTCCCGACTTCTGAGAGATAAAAGCGATTTCACGATTTCGATCCCGATGTACGGGAAAATAAATTCAATGAACGTTACTGCCGCCGGAGCTGTGATCTTATGCGAGGCGGCGAGGCAAAGACACATAAAAACTGACGGGAGCATAAGCAATGGCCGATAAGGAAAACGAACGGCTTTCAGCCGACGAGCTGCTGAGACGGCTCAAGGAAAATATCGGGGAGGACGACACCGGGAACGACACGTCCGCAAAGAAATACAAATTTACCCGTGCAAAAAAAGAACAGACTGACACGATAGAGCAGCCCCTGTCCGATTATTCTTACGAAAGCCCTGTCCCGAAGTCGAACGTCGAAGGGCTCGACGTCGACGCGCTTATGAGAATGTATCTGTCCGATGAAGACTATGAGGTCGCTTCGGGCGCAAAAAAACAGACCGATCCGTTAACCGAAACGCTCGATTCCGCTGAACTTGAGGGAGTCGTTGCTCAGCCGACGGACTATCAGGCGCCGGACCAGGACACCTATTCGGAACTCAACGTCGACGGGAAGGTCTGCGACGTTCCTCAACTCGGCGTTAAGGAACAGCATTCCGGGGACGCCGAGGAAAAGAAGACCGGAACGGCAGACGGGGACGAAACGATACGGGTCGAGGATCTCGGGAAGTACCTGAAATCCTCTGCCAAAGGGATGACCGACGCCGAGTTTGACGACGTGTTCAGTGAGGTCCCGATCGTACCGATAAACATTCCCGAGGAGCCCGGGAAGGACGAAAAGGAAAATACCGTTCAGGAATCCGTAAAAGACGTTCCCGCGGATCTGACGGTCGCCTATCCCGTAAAGAGCGCCGACGAAAGCCCCGCGGAAGACCACGTCGGTTCCGACTACGCCGAGGGTGCGGATCAGACGGCCGAGAGCGAGCTTGAGGGAGTGACCGTTCCCGTCTCGGAAACCGATACGAACATTATGCTCGCGTTCGGTCTCGACGAGGAGCTCGACCGCACGGTCGGCCGCGACGAGGCGGACAAACTGCGTGAAGCGAACGAGAGCGAAGCCGAACGCATGATCTCCGAGAAGCCGAAGGAGACGTCCGAATATACGTCGCCTGGCGACACCAAGGAGTTCGCCGCCCGATACCGTAAGAAATATCTCAAAAACGCGATATCGATCTTCGGTTCCATCATTGTCACGATCGTCCTCTTCTTCTACGAGAACATCATGGCGATGGGAGGTTCCCTTCCGACCGCGGTAAACCCGGAGTATTATCCGACTGTCAACACGATGGTCGGGCTTCAGATTCTGTTCTTCGGATTTATCTTCACACTTCCGTACCTTTACAGAGGTTTCGTCTCCCTGACAAAGAAACAGCCGACCGTTGAAAGCATTCTTCCGGTTATTTTTGTGATGAACGTGCTTTTCGCGCTGATTTCCATGTTTTTCGTCCCGGGGACGGTATTCAAGATCTACTTCCTCCCGGCGTCCATAGCGATTCTCTGCGTTGCCGTCGGAAGAAGATTTGAGCTCATGCGCGAAACCGCGTCCTTCGGTATTGTCGCGTCAAAAAAGAACAAATTCGTGCTCGAAAGTCTGGATCTCGGCTCTGCCGAGCTCGAAACCCAGGCATTCAACGAGTATCTGCCGAGTTCGCCAGACATTTTCCGCATTTCAAAGGCGTCATTTGTCGACGGATTTGTGAAAAGAACTCAAAAATACCCCTCGACCAAAGGGTTTATTGATTTCTTCATCCTCGGAATGCTCGGCGCGGCCGTGATCGGCTTTGCCACAGGTCTCTTCAAGGGAGGATTTGCCGCCGGCGTCACCGCGGGATACACGGCGTTCAGCTTTACGCTTCCGGTCTCGCTTTTCCTGTCCTTCTGCCTTCCGTCCTACCGCGGCGAAAAGATCGCCGTTTCCGACGGCTCGGCGTTTATCGGCGAGGCGGCTGTCGACGACTACACGGCGGCATCCTGCATTTCCTTTGACGACAGAGAGGTGTTCCCGCCTTCGGGAGTCAAGCTCCGCTCGATCAAGATGTGCCGCGACGACGGGCGCATAGACAACGTCATTTACTATACCGCGAGCATTTATTCAAGAATAGGCGGTCCGCTCTCCGACGTTCTTAACGTAGCGACGGCCGATATCGGCCGTTCGGAAAACACCGAGATACTTTCGGTCGGCAAGAACGGAGTTGAGGCGATCGTCGAAGGAAAACATATCTTCCTCGGCAAATCTGATTATATAAGATCGCACGGCTTCCAGCCGGAGGATCCGGAGGAGGACGACGAACTTGAGGAACAGGGCATATCGATCATGTACCTCGTCCTCGATGACGTCGTATATTCAAAGATATACGTGAGATACGCGCTCGAACCCGAATTCATCTCGCTCGTCAGAGCTATGTACACCTCGGGCATATGCGTCGGCATCAAGACGATAGACCCCAATATCGACGACGGAATGCTCGGACGAAGGATCCAGCTCGACAAGTATCCCGTAAGAGTTCTCAAATACAGTTCGCTCGACGACGTAACCGGGACAAGCGATAAAATCGACAGCGGAATCGTTTCAAAGCGTTCGGCAAAGGCGCTCATCCGCACCTTCACACTCTGCGACAAAATGAGACACGCGACAAAATCCGGTCTCGTCGTAAGCGCGATCGCAATGCTTATCGGACTGCTTGCCGTGATTGCTGTTGTAATATTCGGCAGCGTCGCGTCGATTCACTCGATGCTTGCGGCGCTTTATCAGCTCATCTGGATCGTCCCTTCGATCATCATTACAAGACTTCTTATCATGAAATAAAGATCGGCTGTCCGCCGCCGGCGGACAGCCCTTCAATTAGAAAATGGAAACAAGCATCGCAAACGTACTGAAAAAGGTCCTCAAACCCGGAAGATACACGGGAGGGGAGTTTTCTCAGGTAATCAAGGATAAAAAAGACGTCGACGTGAGGGTCGCGTTCTGCTTTCCGGACACATATGAGATCGGAATGTCAAATCTCGGTGTCCGCATACTGTACGGGGTGCTGAACGAAGAACCGCGCGTCTGGTGCGAAAGAGTCTACGCCCCTTGGGTGGATATGGAAGAGGAGATGCGGAAAAACGGCATACCCCTGTTCGCTCACGAGAGCCGGGACCCCGTGTCGGAATTCGATATAGTTGCTTTTTCTCTGCAGTACGAGCTCTGCTATTCCAACGTGCTGAACATGCTGGAGCTCGCCGGTATCCCGATGCTCGCCTCCGAGCGCGGGGACGACGCGCCGGTCGTCGTCGGAGGAGGCCCCTGCGCCTATAACGCCGAGCCGGTGGCGGATTTCTTCGACGCGTTTTCAATCGGTGAGGGCGAGGAGGCGCTCCCCGAGATGACGCGTCTCTACTCGGAAATGAAAAAGGACGGAACCTACACGAAAAAGGGTTTTCTCCGCCGCCTTTCACATATTCCGGGCTTTTACGTCCCTTCCCTCTACGACGTTCTGTACAAAGAAGACGGAACTATAAAATCCTGTCTGCCGAAATACCCCGACGTTCCCGAAAAAGTCGTCAAACGAATAATCAGGGATATGGATCAGTCATATTATCCCGAAAAGCCCGTCGTTCCTTACATAGAGACTGTCCACGACAGGATCGTGCTGGAGGTTTACCGCGGCTGCATACGCGGCTGCCGTTTCTGTCAGGCGGGGATGGTCTTTCGACCCGTCAGGGAAAAGTCTCCGGAGACTCTCGACAGACAGGCAAAATGCGTTTACGAAAACTCGGGTTACGACGAGGTCTCTCTGTCGTCTCTCAGCATAAGCGACTACAGCCGTCTGCCGGAGCTTACCGACCGGCTTCTCAGCTGGACAGAGCCCGCCATGGTCAATCTTTCCCTTCCCTCCATGCGGATCGACAGTTTTTCGAAAGAGCTCATGGAAAAGGTCAGCTCGGTTCGTTCCGCCGGTATTACATTCGCGCCGGAAGCCGGGACGCAGCGCCTGAGAGACGCCATAAACAAAAACGTAAACGAAGAGGATCTCATGAGATCCTGCCGCATTGCATTTGAGACCGGTAAAAATGCGGTTAAACTGTATTTTATGGACGGTCTCCCGACCGAAACAGTCGAGGACGTCGAGGGAATAGCCGACCTTGCCTCAAAGGTCGTGACCGAATATTTTCACACGGAGGGCCGGAACAAGAGCCGCGCCCCGCAGATCAGTATATCGGTCTCGGTATTTATTCCCAAGCCCTTCACCGCCTTTCAGTGGGACGCCCAGGACGACCTCGACACGGTCATGATGAAACAGCGGCGCCTCCGCGAAAAACTTGACGGAAAAAAACACATCAGATACAGCTGGCACGACGCCGAGGTATCCCGCATAGAGGCAGTCTTTGCGCGCGGGAACCGACGGCTTTCATCCGCGCTTATCGAGGCGCACCGGCTCGGCGTGAAATTCGACAGCTGGGACGAGCATTTCAGCTATGAAAAATGGCTCAGAGCTTTTGAGATCTCAGGTATCGACCCGTCGTTCTACGCCAACCGCGAATTCGATGAGGACGAGGTGCTCCCGTGGGACGTCATAGACTGCGGAGTCAGCAAATCATTTCTGCTGCGTGAAAGGCACAAAGCATACGAATCAAAAACCACCCCTCCGTGCTCGGAAAAATGTTCCGGATGCGGCGCGGACAATCTCGGAGGAAAGACCAGATGGTGTCCACACCGTACAGAATAAAATTCACGAAGACCGGTTCTCTGCAGTTCATTTCCCACCTCGATCTGAACAGGACGATGACGAGGGTGCTCGTCCGCGCCGGGCTTCCGGTCCATTATTCCGAGGGATTCAATCCCCATCCGAAAATCACGTTCGGCCCTCCGCTGTCAATAGGCGCCGAGTCTCTGACCGAATTTATGGACTTCCGTCTCGACACGGCGGATGGCGCTCTTATCCCGACGGACGTGATCACCGAAAAACTTAACAAAGCGCTCCCTCCCGAGATGAGAGTCCTTGAGACTTACAGACCCGACAGTTCCCTCTCCTCCGTTTCATTTGCCGAGTACGAAATCAGAACTTCCGAGCCTTTTGATCCCGCTCCTATTTTCGAAAAGCAGATAATCCTTCCGAAAAGAACGAAAAAAGGGACGGTCGACACGGATATAAAGCCGATGATACGAAGCGTGACGATATCGCCCGCGAAAACGTCGCTGCGCTGCGTCCTTTCGGCGAGACCCGACGTTTACCTCAACCCGGAATACGTCGCGTCGGCGCTCCGACTGAACGAATACGGCATCATCAGGACAAAGCTTTTCTCGTCGGATGAGAACGGAGATCCGGTGTTATTCAGATGAACAAGAAAGATATTTCAGTCAATAAGACGCTCGGCATACTCGGCGGACTCGGTCCGATGGCAACGGTATATTTCTACGAACTGCTCGTAACGCATACCTCTGCCGACCGGGATCAGGACCACATAGACGTAATTATTTCCGGAAGAGCGACGACACCGGACAGAACGGCATTTATTCTCGGAAAATCCTCCGAGAACCCCCTTCCCGTAATGGCTGAGGAGCTTCGGCTGCTCGAAAAAGCCGGCGCTGATATTATCGTGATGCCCTGCAATACCGCGCATTATTTCTATGACGAGCTTGCAAGGCGCTCGCGTGTCCCCATGCTTGATATTATACACGAAACTCTTTCGAGCTGCGCGTTTCTGGGGATGAAAACGATCGGACTGCTCGCCACCGAAGGGACGATCAGCTCCGGATCGTACGAAAAGCGAGCCGAGCCGCTCGGGCTCAAAGTCGTCGTGCCGTCAGAAAATGACCGGGCGGAGATTAACGAGCAGATTTACGGAAGGATCAAAAAAAATCTTCCTCCCGACGCGGACCGCGTCAGAGATGTTTCCGAAAAACTTATCCGCTCGGGATGCGATACCGTCGTCCTCGGATGCACGGAACTTTCGCTTTTGAGGCGGGACGTTCTTTCGGGAGACCGACGTTTCACCGACTCGATGGAATCCCTTGCGAGATCGGCAATAATCGCATGCGGCAAGATACCCGTTGGTTTTCAGGAAAATTAAACGGATACTGCGATTATTTTTTTCCGGCGTCTTGATTTTTACGCCGCGATATATTATAATTAAATCAGAAAAAATCGGGGCGAGCTTCGTCCCCGGTCAAACATAACAAAGGAGATAAAAATGGGACTTATCAAAGCAATCGCCGGTGCCCTCGGAGGCACTCTCGCAGATCAATGGAAAGAATTCTTCTATTGTGACGCACTTGATGAGGAAACTCTCGTACAAAAGGGCCAGAAGAGGATAACCGGTCGTTCTTCAAACACGAAAGGCAACGACAACATTATCTCAAACGGCTCCGGAATCGCCGTTGCCGACGGTCAGTGCATGATTATTGTCGATCAGGGCAAGGTTGTCGAGTTCTGCGCTGAACCCGGAGAGTTCACGTACGACACGTCGTCCGAGCCTTCGATTTTTGCCGGCAGTCTCGGCAAGAGCATAATCGAGACCTTCAAAACGATCGGCAAGCGTTTTACGTACGGCGGCGACACGGGTAAGGATCAGAGGATCTATTACTTCAACACCAAGGAAATCACCGGCAACAAGTTCGGAACTGCCAACCCTGTTCCCTTCAAGGTCGTCATAAACGAACAGCTCGGGTACAAGCTCTCGGTAGATCTCCGCTGCAACGGAGTTTATTCCTACAAACTCGTTGACCCCATTCTGTTCTACACCAACGTCAGCGGAAACGTCGCGGACAGATACGACAGATCACAGATCGACACGATGCTCAAGGCGGAGCTTGTTCAGGCGCTTCAGCCGGCGCTCGCCGTTCTTTCGGCAAACGGGGTTTATTACGATCAGATCCCGGCTCATACCAAAGAACTCCGCGACGCTCTCAATGAGGAACTGAAATCCGATTGGGGCAAGCGCGGTATCGAAGTTTATTCGATGAACATGGGCGTTCCTTCGATCCCCGAGGAGCAGAGAAAGAAGATCACCGAGTGGGAAGAAAACGCGATGACGATAAATCCCGCCACGGCAGGCGCCCGTATCGTCGGCGGTATGACCGACGCCATGAGGACAGCCGCTGCCAATGAAGGAGGCGCCATGAACGGTTTCGTCGGAATGGGAATGGCTATGAACACCGGCATGAACACCGTCGGTCAGTTCTTCAACGGACAGAACAATCAGCAGGCTCCGCAGCAGCCCGCTCAGCCCGCCGCCGACAGTTGTGTCTGCCCGGAATGCGGAAAGACCGTGGTCGGAAACTTCTGCCAGAACTGCGGAGCGAAAAAGCCCGCTCCCGCAGGCGCCTGGGTCTGCCCCGAATGCGGCAATACCGTAGAAGGCAATTTCTGCCCCAACTGCGGAGCGAAAAAGCCCGTTTGACAGACGTCACAAAACATAATGCGGGAGGCATCACCCTGTGATGCCTCCTCTTTGAGAAAAAGCGGAAATTGACGCCTTTGCTTTCGCGGGCGTCAGAAACAGAAAGGTTTTAACCTTATTCAGATGGAAAAAGGCATTTTTATCACAGACAGGGAAAGCCGGACAGAGAACAAATCGAGCTTCTGGGACTCATCGTACAAAAACAATTACGGTCTCACGCTCGAGCCGGGACCGGGTATCCTTACCCTGAAAAAAGAGTTCCGGACAAGGAGCCGTGAAATAGTCCGCGCCGTTGTGCGCTCGACTGCGCTCGGAGTTTACGTTATGTACCTGAACGGAGCCGAGATAGGAAACGACGAGCTGAAGCCCGGATGGACAGACTATCACAGCAGGGTATTTGAAAACGAATACGACGTAACCGAGCTTGTCAGGGAAAACAATCTCTTCGTCGCCGAAGTCTCCGGAGGATGGTGGTCCGGGAGGATCAGCTTCGGCGTTTACGGCTACAAGCCCTGCGCTTTCTGCGGTGAGATCGAGATCGTTTATTCCGACGGCACGAAAGAGATCGTCGCAACGGACGGAACTTGGGACAGCACGGTCTGCGGGCCTGTGCTTACCGCCGAGATCTGGGAGGGAGAATATCTCGACGCGCGCATCCCGCACGCTTCCGTCACTCCCGAAGCCCATGAATGGAGAAAGGCGATCCCGTTTACCGATTACAGCTGCATGATCACGCCCATGATAGGGCAGCCGGTCGGGGTAACCGGAGAGCTCGAACCGGTATCGTCCGCCGTGCACAGCGGAGTCAGGGATAACGGAACGACGTTCGGCGAGATTATCGTATCCCGCAGAAAATTCGGGGGAGAATGTCAGACCGAAAACCTTTCCCGAAGCGAGGCCGTCATATTCGATTTCGGTCAGAATATGGTCGGCAGACCGGAGATTACCGTTATCTCCGAACCGGGAACAAGAATCGAGCTGTTTTTTGCCGAGATGCTCAATGATTCAGGTGACAGATCCCGTGGAAACGACGGTCCCGGCGGCTCGATGTATATTGAAAACTACCGCACCGCGCTTTCGAGAAACGTGTTCGTTACCTCGGGTGGGCTTGAAAAATTCGAGGTCAGGCACACCTTCCACGGATTCCGCTACGCGGAGATCAGATGCGACAAAGATATAAGGATCATATCCGTTCGCGGTAAAGTGATCGGTTCCCTTCTCGGTGAATCCGGCACGTTCAGCTGTGACCATCCGGAGGTCAACGCCCTGTATTCGAACATAGTATGGGGAATGAAGGGAAATTATCTGTCGATCCCAACGGACTGCCCGCAGAGGGACGAGCGCCTCGGATGGACGGGAGACACTCAGATCTTCTGCCGCACCGGCTCGTATCTCTGTGACAATCGCGATTTTATGCGCAAGTGGCTCGGCGATCTCAGGGATTCTCAGGAGGGGTTTGACGGGGCTTACGGCGACGTAGCTCCGCGCGTGCTGCTCGGAAAAGAACCAAACTCGGCGTGGGGTGACGCCGGAATAATCGTCCCGTACAACATCTGGCTGATGTACGGCGACAAAACCGTCATCTCGGAGCATTTCGAGTCGATGGAACGGTATATGAAGTTTCTTGAAAGATACGGGACGGAAGGCGCCGCCACCGCCTACGGCGACTGGCTTTGCTACGACGTTACAGACAAGCGCTTCGTATCCGTAAGCTATTACGCCTATGACGCGAAGCTCATGGCGTTATATTCACGCCTTCTCGGCATGCCCGAAAAAGAAACTTATTACCTCGGTCTTTTCAGAAAGATCAGAGAGCACTGGACAGAGAGATACGTCGAGGGTGATCGGCTCTCGGCGGACACGCAGACGGGTTATATACTCGCGCTCGCCTTCGGACTTGTCGAAGGTGAACTGAAAAACGCCTTTATCACCCGTCTTGCCGAAAAAATCAAGGAGAATGATTACACGCTCTCGACCGGGTTCCTGGGCACCGGCATGATGGGAAGGACGCTCTCGGAATGCGGTCTTGACAAATATCTGTATTCCCTTCTCCTTCAGACGAAGGACCCGAGCTGGCTGTATTCCGTCCGACAGGGCGCAACGACCGTCTGGGAAAGATGGAATTCCTATACCAGGGAACGGGGCTTCGGAAACGTCGAAATGAACTCGTTCAACCATTATTCGTACGGTGCGATCGCTGAGTGGTTCTACAGCGGGATCTGCGGCATCACGCCGGCAGAAGAAACTCCGGGATTTGCCGGATTCCTTCTCAGGCCGACCCCGGACGAACGCACCGCATCCGAAATACCGGAAGGACAGCGCCGGATAAACTCCGCCTGCGCGACTTACCGTTCCGCATCGGGAGTTATCACGTCCGGATGGACGAGGTACGGGGACAACGTTACTTACAGATTCACCGTCCCGAAGGATACCCGGGCGACCGTCGGACTCATCTGCCCCGACGGAAGAATGATATTTAACGGCGCTGATATTGAAGCCGATGAACTCTGCGGCTTCCGCCGCGAGGGCGAGCGCGCCGTATTCGAGCTCGGATACGGCAATTATACAGTAACAATAAACGATCCTGTCAAGGCGTAAAAGAAAGGTTTATCATCATGAAAGTTTTAGTTGAAACGTCGGCAAGACACATCCATCTGACAGAAGAGCACGTCGCGATCCTCTTCGGAGAAGGCGCGACCCTCACAAAGAAAAAAGATCTGAGCCAGCCCGGGCAGTTCGCCTGCGAAGAGCGCCTCACTATCATCGGCCCTAAAAAGCCCATTGTCGGCGTCAGCATTCTCGGCCCGACGCGCAGGGAGTCTCAGGTAGAACTGTCGTTTACCGACGCCCGGACGCTCGGCATTACGGCGCCCGTAAGGGAGAGCGGCGACCTTGAAGGAACTCCGGGATGCAAACTCGTCGGTCCCTGCGGAGAGCTCGAGCTCGATCACGGCGTAATCATCGCAAAGCGCCATATCCATATGACACCGGAGGACGCAGCAGCGGAGGGCGTCTCCGACAAGGATATCGTTTCGCTCAAAATCGATTCCGACGGGCGCTCGCTCGTGTTCGGCGACGTCGTTATAAGAGTCAGCCCGAAGTTTGCGACCGCGGCTCACATCGACACCGACGAATCGAACGCAGCAGCCGCCTTCGGTCTCTGCTACGGTGAAATAATCAAATAATCGGAATGAAAACCAAACCGGCCCCGCCTCGGCGGAGCCGGTTTTCAGTATTCAGCTGTTATAATGAGTCGGGCGCTGTAATTCCGGTCTTTTCGCTGTCGGAAGGCCTGGTTTCTGCGCGCCTGAGAGGGCGTCATTTGTTTTATAATTCAAAGGACGGGCAATCGCCCGTCCTTTTAATTTTCAGTGATTTGAAACAAATGATCGAAGTTTTTATGATTTAAGCTCATCACTACTCATTATAAATGCGTT
>JAFTDQ010000107.1 GCA_017454075.1 Clostridia bacterium | reverse complement strand
TAGGCTGACATGCAGCAAAGCAAGCGATGACCATAAACAAGGAAAGAAGAACTGCAACTGACCTTGTGAAATTCTTCATCTGAATTTCCTCCTATAAAAAATTGGATAAGTGTATTATAGCAATCCGGCAACAACTTGTCAAGTCCCCGAAACGATTTTTTTCTGTTTTTTGAATTATTTTTGCGCTTGATATTCAAATAACCCGTTAAAACGGCGTTATTCAGGGGAATTAACACTGTTTTCAGAAATTTTCATCACTGTTAAAACCGCGGAAAAAACGTCCCGCGGCGCGGCGATGGCCGCCTCCGCGGGACGTGACGTATCAGACGAGCCCGCCCGATGCGACGAGCTTTTCCGATTCTTCCTTCATTTTGTATTTGAGTATCTTGCCGGCGGCGTTCATCGGGAATTCGTCGACAAAGCGGAAATAACGCGGCACCTTGTGTCTCGCCATTCTCCCGTACCCGTAGTTCTTCATCTCCGCTGCATCCGCCGTCTGTCCCGCGTGGAGGATTATCCAGGCGCAGGCCTCCTCGCCGTACTTTTCGTCGGGGACACCGACGACCTGAACGTCCCTGACCTTCGGGTTCGTGAGATAGAACTCCTCAATTTCCCTCGGATATATGTTCTCGCCTCCCCGGATAATCATATCCTTGAGCCGTCCGGTCACACGGTAGTACCCTTCCGGCGTTCGGCAGCAGATATCCCCGGTGTGCAGCCATCCGTCGGCATCGATCGTCTGAGCGGTCGCCTCGGGCATTTTATAGTAGCCCTTCATGATGTTGAATCCGCGCGCGACGAACTCACCGTTCATCCCGTCCGGCAGATCGGCGCCGGTCTCGGGGTCTATGATCTTGCATTCGATACCCGGGAAGGCCGATCCTACGGTCTCGGTGCGAAGTTCGAGAGTTTCGTTTACCTCTCCCATCGTGCATCCCGGAGACGATTCCGTCTGCCCGTATACCGAAAGGATCTCTTTCATATTCATCTCGACGGAGGCGCGTTTCATCAGTTCGGGAGGACAGTTCGATCCCGCCATAATTCCCGTGCGAATATGCGAAAAGTCCGTTTTCGGGAAATCCGGGTGCCCGAACATGGCGATGAACATAGTCGGAACTCCGTTGAAACACGTGATCTTTTCCTGCGTCACGCATGCGAGCGAGCTTCTCGGTGAAAAATACGGTAGAGGGCACAGAGTTCCGCCGTGAGTCATCATCGAGGTCATCGAAAGTACCATACCGAAACAGTGGAACATAGGCACCTGTATCATCATGCGGTCCGCCGTCGAGAGGTCCATTCTGTCCCCGATGGTTTTTCCGTTGTTGACGATGTTCCGGTGAGTGAGCATTACCCCCTTCGGGAATCCCGTAGTGCCCGACGTGTACTGCATGTTGCAGACGTCGTCGGGTTTTACGGATGCGGCCATCATGCGAACTCTCTCGAGCGGGATTTTGTCGGCTCTGACGAGAAAATCATCCCATGTCAGACAGCCGTCGAGCGAAAACCCGACCGTCACTATGTTTCTCAGGAACGGAAGCCTTTCGGAGTAAAGGGGCTTTCCCTTTTCATGACCGGAAAGCTCGGGGCACAGCTTTTTCATTATGGCCGAATAGTCCGAATCCTTTGAAGATTCGATCATAACGAGAGTATGAGTATCGGATTGCCTGAGCAGATATTCCGCCTCATGGATCTTGTACGCCGTGTTTACGGTGACGAGAACGGCGCCGATCTTGACGGTCGCCCAGAACGTTATGAACCACTGCGGGACGTTAGTTGCCCAAACCGCAACGTGATGCCCTTTTTTAACGCCGAGCGAAATCAGGGCAGCGGCTGCACGGTCCACGTCGTCACGGAACTGTGAATACGTTCTTGTATAATCGAGCGTTACGTATCGGAATGCGTACTGATCGGGATACGTCTCGGCCATTTTGTCGAGAACCTGAGAGAAGGTTTCTTCCCTGATCTCGTATTTCTTCCACGGGAACGTGCCGGTTCCCGCGCGGTTCAGATAAAGACGGTCTTTGTCGGAACGGCCATCGATCTTCCTCATGAACTCGGCAAAATACGTGAGGACGATATCGGGATCGGACAGACCGTTGTCACCCCCGACGCAGATAAAACCGCTGTAATCGAGGGAACGGAGCGCGACGATAAGCTTGTCAACGGGAAGATCGCCCTCTCCGACGGGAACTCCCCGGCCGTCCTTTTCATCGCCGACACGAACGTAGGAGATATACGCGCCGAGCGTCTTGACAGACGTTTCGGCCGTTTCGCATCCCCTGAAGAACGTTTCCCTTACGTTCCAGCAGACGCCGAGCGCGGCGGACGAAAAGCCGCGCACCTCCTCGACCGCCGTCTCGGTGCGGCAGAGCCGGCCGGAGGTCTCCATAAGAACCGTGATTCCGTTTTTTTCCGCTTCGGAAAGCATTCTCGAAATCTTTTCACGATACTTCGAGCCGGACGTTCCGTCCAGTTTTATTATGACATGATCAACCCCTGCCTGTGACGCGAATTCGACGTATCTGACAAGAGTTTCGGACGATACCGAGGGATCGTCGACCGGCAGCGGGCAGCTCAGGGCGGAAACCGTAAGACGGCGGTTTCTGAGTTTTCTGCGGCAGTCCTGCTGTCTGTCTTCCCTGAATATGCTGTCAGGATGACTGCGTCGTTCGGCAGCGGGATCCGAGATCTCAAAGCCGTCGAATCCGTATTCCCTCGCTGTGTTACAGTAATCCGCGAAGGATCTGCCCGGGATATCGGCGGTACAGAATGATATTTTCATTTTCCGCCCTCAAAAACTATCTTGTTGAGCGCGTTCACGTAAGCCCTGATGCTCGCGCCGACAATGTCTGTCGAGATCCCGTTGCCGGAATAAAGAACGCCGTCCGAGCGAAGGCGGACTATCGCCGAGCCGAGGGCTTCCCTGCCCTCAGTGACCGCCTGGATCTGGAAATCGTCGAGTTCAAAATGAAGTCCGACGCACTGCTCGAGCGCATGGAACGCCGAATCGATCGGGCCGTCTCCGTAAGCGACGGACTCAACCCGGCCGTCGCCGTTTGTCAGAACGACGTGCGCCATGGCTCCTATCATATTCCCGCTTGTCACGGTATAGCTTTCGACGTGGTAGGTCGACGGGACCTGTCTGGCAGACGACGCGATGAGCGCCTCGAACTCCCTGACTCCGACCGTGCCCTTTTTCACACAAACGCGGCCGACGGCCGCGCAGACCTGACCGAGATCGTCTTCCGAAAGCTCATATCCGAGCGTCTCGGCCGCCGCCCTGATCTGACCCGGATCGGAGTTTTCATCGAGAAGCACGGTCCCGGCCGAACCCGGGGGTTCGTCCTTCCGGACTCCGCCGGCAAGTATGTCGATAACGGATTTGACGTCGTTCTTTGTCACGGTAAAGTTCAGTCCCGTGACAACGCCGAGCCGTTCCCCGTGCGAGCGAAGAAGTTCGGAAAGGTCGGATACGGGAACGGTTTTGCCGAGCGCGTCGCAGAATACTCCGCTCGCGCCGCTCTTTATGGCGTCGACAGCGAGCGAAAGACCGAGCCCGAGTTTATTTGACGTCCTGAAATAAACAGGGGTGTCTCCCGTCTTTTCAATAACGGACAGAATAATTTCATTCAGGTCTTCAGCGAACGCTTCGCAGGCGTCGTCGCTCAGAACTATAAAGGAAGCTCCTGCTTCTTTTGCGGCAAGACAGAACGAAACGAGGGTGGACGTTTCCGTTCTCGTGGCGTCGGATGCGCAGAAACCGACTTTCGCCCCGTTTTCACCGGCGAGCGAGACAAGATCTTTAATGATCTTCGTCATCCCCTCGTCCTTTACGTGATAAGAATACTCCATCGTGGCGGGAGAGGTCGGCAGATCGACGAGAATTATCCCGCGGCAGGCAGCGACGACCGGCGAGGCGGCTGCGGTCTCATCACGGTTTGTCGCACGGACGGCGATTTTCGCCCGGGACAGAGCCGAAGATATCGTCTTGACTATTATTTCGTCCTCTTTGGATCCCGTCACGGGAGGCATGAGGACGATATCCGCACCGAACCCGTCGGCTTTTTTTGCAACGGCCGTCTTCTCCCTGAAGAGAAGAACGTTGCTTTTGTCGCAGAGGGTTTCGTCTATTATCGTAATATTTCTTTTATCTGTTTCCATCTGGAACACCGCCGGTATATTTTGTTATTTTAATTGTTTTTCCGTTTGAACCGAGAGCGATTTTCACATAATCACCCGTTCTCAGGTCCGAAAAAGAAATGCTGCTCTCCGCACTTCCGTCCGAAACGCTGAAAACCGGAGTGCCGGCAGTCACTTCGACCGTGACCGTCCCCGCCCCGACGTTGTTTCCCGAAAGGCGCGGATCTCCGACTCCGTCGGGCTCTTTTTCAACAGCCGTCTGCCCGTTGTTTCCGTCCCGCTGCGCACGGGGATCGCCGATACCGTCCGGCTCTTTTTCGACAGGTCCGGAAGGTGAGGTGTCCTTCGACTCATCCGCTGATTCGGTAATGACCCCGGGAACCGAGGCCCTCGATAACGACAGGACGGTTATCCTGTTCCCGTCGATTGACTGTATCACGCCGCTGACGGATGAACCGGTCTTTCCGGAATCTCCGCATGAAAACAGAGAAACGACAAGAAGAACGCATATCGCCGACACGGCAAGAGATTTTTTATTCATGATCCACCTCGCTGTTTTTATCAAATATTTTTCCGATCCTGAGTCTGTCCCTGAGCGAATGCCGGTACAGATCAAGGATCAGCGTAAGCGTGTATTCGTAAGCGGCAAAAGCAAGATTGCCGAGGCCGTACGTCAGAACGTTGAAGCCCATTTTTTCATCTTCCACGGCAAGAACGAAGAGCGACGCCGCTATAAGACCCGTGAGAATGAGATTGAAGAAAACCAACTTTGCTATCAAGGGGAACGGTTTTTTCAGTTTTTCGAACCAGACCCTCAGCATGGGATAAATCCCGCCGAGCGCGATATAAGAAAGAGCGGTGAATTTGTCCGGCAGCAGAAGCGCCGAAAGCACACCGGTCACTATATATACCGCGTATTTATAAGGAGAGCCGATCTCCTCGACCGCAAACATTTCGAGCAGCGATACCACGGCGACGGCCGTCAGACTGAAAAAATTAGAAACGGCGCCGAGGTAAAGCAGCACCACGCTCAGCGCGGCAATCAGCGACGAAACGGTAAGACGCCTTGTCTCCGCATTGTATTTGCCTTTCATGTTCAGCAGCAGCGAATGCAGTCGCCGCCCAGCATTTCACAGCAGCAGTCGGCGATGCAGAGCGTATTGAGCACGTCGCAGACGGAACAGTTCGACGGAGTATATCGCGTACCGAAGGTGTTGGCGCCTCCGCGTATGGAATCCAGCGCTCGTCTGTATTCCTCGTTTGACGGATCCATGTAACAGGCCGTTTCGAAATACTTCTGGGCGTCGTAATAGAAGCCCTTCTGCCTGACGACGCTTCCCTTCAGGAAGTTCCATTCGGCGTTTCTCGCGGCCGTCGGGAGATTGTTCAGATACGCGTCCGCCTCCGAAAGACGGGATTCGTTTATCAGGACCCTGACCTTCTGGAAAGTCGGAGCGTTGTCGCCGGTGTAAGTGTATGAAGACGAGCCGTAATAATCGTCAAAGCCGTCTCCGTACGCAGATCCCCGTCCGGTCTGACCCGACGCCGCCTCCGCTCTGATTTTCTGAATCTCGGAATACGCGGTATTGACCTCTTTCATTTTTTCCTCCGCTATATCCGCGAGAGGATTGTTTGCATAGTTGTCGGGATGATATTTCTTGGCGAGATCCCTGTACGCCTTTTTAATTTCATCGTCCGACGCGTCTCTCGAAACGCCGAGGACCTTGTAAGGATCCGTCATATGGTTTCCCCTCTTCTGAGGCGGAGTCTCCCTCCGCGCTTTCTTTTCTTTTTCTGTTCACCGAAAGACCCGATTATCTCCTCGGTCCGGGCGGTCATCCCGTACCCCGTAATATTGTCGGCAAGAGCGTCGAGCGTTTCTCCGTCTTCCGGAAGCAGAGCCACCGTCGAACTGAGCGCTCTCAGCTCGAGAAGCATTGCACATCTGACGTTCCCGGGCTCCGCCGGTTCTTCCGTAATAAACGGATTGAACCGTCCTTTTTTTCTGTCATCGTAAAGGTCGTCCGCCGCGTCGGCATAGTAAATCCATCTGCCGGTGAGGCGTCCCGCCTCGGACAGTATCCTCGCGGTCTCGCCTTCCGTACCGTACGCAAAGACCTCCGAAAGCATTTCGCCCGAAGCCTCGGCAAGCATGTCGGGCGTGACCTCCCCGTCTCCTTCGACCATTCTGCGCTCCAGCTCGGAAAGGCGGGAAAGACACCCCGAAATTTTCTCTTCAAGCGCGGGAAGCGCGGCTTTCTTTTTCATTCCGGAAGCGCAGTATCGAAGCGCGCGGGCGGCAAGCTTTTTCAGCCCGCGAAGGTCATTCACGTCGTCGTCAAGCTTGTACCATGTGAGAAGGGCCCCTGCCCTCGCGCAGTAATCGAGGACTTCGTCGTGCTTTGCCGCCTGCCTTTTCGAAGTTCTGCAGGCAATTTCGCCGAAATCGGGAAGCGTTCCCGACGCCTTATAGCGAAGGATCGCAAGGAATACGAAATCATAGGAAAGCGTCAGTCTCGAGAGGCGGTTCACGCTTTTTCCGAGCGCGCGGCAAAGCCCGCAGTATATCGCGCGGTATGCCTTGAGTTCCCTTACTCTGAGCTCGTCGTCTGAAACGCGTACGTACCCGAACATAAAGCGAGCCTCCTTCCCCATTATTTTTTAATTATACACCATTTCGGCTTTTTTGTCCATAGGAGACGGCGCGGGAAAGAATACGTCACGAAAAATTAAAAAATTGCCCGGCGCTCCCGCACCGGGCGTGATATTCAAAAACCTTTAAGTCTCGGATAAAGCCCGAGGTATCTCCGGTAAGCGCTTTCATAAGCGTCTTTGTCTTTTTCGTCAGGTACGTCCGACGTCCTGACCTTAAGCGAATTCATCGCGTCCTCGGCCGACGGGAGCATCCCGCAGCCGACGCCGGCGACGATCGCGGCGCCGTATCCGGAGCCCTCCCCCGCACCGTCGAGCGTCACGGTCTCGCGGTCAAAAACTCCGCATATGATTTTCCTCCAGAGGGGGCTCTTCGAGCCGCCGCCGGCAAGCACGATCCTTTTGCTCTTCCCGTCGGGGTCTATCTTTTCGTAAACCTGTCTGAGCGAGAACGCGACGCCCTCCAGCACCGCGCGCGCGAGGTCTCCTTTGGTCGTCTTGGCGGATATACCGACGAAACAACCGCGCGCCGACGGGTCGTTTATCGGACATCTTTCGCCGCTTATGTACGGCAGGAAAACGACTCCGCCCGAGCCGATCCGGGACGTTTCAGCAAGTCGGTCGCACTCCCTGAAATCACCGCCGCCGAGGGTGTCGGCAAACCATTGCTCCGAGCCCGCGGCCGCGAGGGTGACGCCCATCGCGTGATATTTTCCTTTAACGCATGAGACGGAAAACTGAATTGAACCGTCGCGGTTTTCACGGAAATCGTCGGTGTGGACGGAAACCACGCCGGACGTCCCGAGCATGACCCCGACCGATCCGCCGCCGCCCGCGCCCATCGCGATGGTCGACAGCACGGCGTCGCCTCCGCCGGCGCATACCGGAAGCCCCGCGGGAAGTCCGCAGTCGGCGTTGACGTATCCCGCCACGTCTCCCGAGAAAAGCGGTTTGGCGAAAAGAGAGGTCCTCAGTCCCGCCTTTTCTATTAACTCCGAAGCGAACACTCCGTTTCTGACGTCGAAAAGGCCGGTCCCAGACGCGTCCGACAGATCTGTTGATATCTTCCCCGTCAGACGGAATAGAATATAATCCTTCGGGTTTATTATCGTAACGGTCCTGTCATAGTTTTCGGGTTCGTTTTCCTTCATCCACAGTATCTTGCCCGCGGTAAAACCGGTCAGCATGTTGTTGTTCGTGTATGTGGTCAGCGCTTCCCTTCCTCCCGCCGCCGAGATTATCTCCTCGCACTGGGAAACGGTGCGCTGATCGTTCCACAGGATCGCGGGACGGACGACCTCGTTATTCCGGTCGAGCGCTACCATGCCGTGCATCTGACCCGAAAGGCCAACACCGCAGAGCTCGTATTCCCCGAGCGAGGGGACGAGCTTTCTCAGGCATTTTTCGGTCGCCTCCCACCAGTCGGATGGGTCCTGTTCCGTCCATCCCTCCTCCGGCATATAAATCGGATAGGTTTCGGTCGCGCTGCATACGACCCTGCAATCCCCGTCCATGGCGAGCACCTTTACGCCCGACGTCCCGACGTCTATCCCTATGACAGCTTTTTTCATCTCAGTTCCTCCGTCAGAATTCTTTAATGTAATTTTACCCTTTTTTCAGGCAGTTGTCAATTGCCCGCTCTTGATTATTGCGCCCTTTTGTGATACAATAATAAAAAAGCAGAGGAAGCGGATATGAACGACACCGAGAAAACGCTCCGATATTACGATACTCACGCCGACGAATACGTCACCGAGTCCCTCAGCGCCGACATGTCGGAACAGTACGGCAAATATCTCCAGTGGCTCGCGAAAGGATCGAAAATTCTCGATCTCGGATGCGGAAGCGGAAGAGACAGCAAGTTTTTTATCGGCCGCGGATTCGACGTCACACCGGTTGACGGATCGGAGGAAATGTGCGTCAGAGCGGAAAAGTATATCGGGCACAAGGTCCGGCGCCTGATGTTCGAAGACCTCGACTACGACGGTGTGTTTGACGGGGTCTGGGCATGCGCCTCTCTTCTCCACGTGAAAAAGGAAGAAATGAACGAGACGCTGAGAAAGGTTTCAAAATCGTTGAGACCGGACGGAGTGCTATATCTCTCGTTCAGATACGGCGACGACGAGCGCCGGTCTTCGGGGATGATTTACAGCGATTATACGGAGGATACGCTTGACACCATCATCAACAACGACGCGCATCTGCGTATGATAGAATGGTGGATAAGTGAAGACACCCGCCGAGATCATCCCGACGACCTGTGGATAAACGTCATCTGCTGCAGACTCTGAATATTTAATCCAAACAATCCGAACGGAGGAATAAAGAATTATGAAATATTGTGAAAAGTGCGGCGCCGGAGTGCAGGACGGAATGGGCTTCTGCCCGGTATGCGGACATCCCGTCGGTGGACAAAACGCCGCCCAGCCTCAGGCGAATCAGTACGGATATTATACTCAGGCGGCGCCCGCAAACACCGACAGCTCGACCGCTTCTATGATATGCGGGATATTGAGTTTCTTCTTTTTCGGCCTCGTCCTGTCGATCGTAGCTCTCGTTCTTGCCTCAAAAGATAAAAAGGCGAACGGCGGAGTTTACTCGTCTCACGGCAAGGTCGGATTCATCACCGGTCTGATCTCGCTCATTCTTCAGGGAGTCGGCCTGCTTATAGGCATTATCGCGGTACTGTTTTTCATGCCCGTTGTTTTCAGCATTCTTTCCGAAGGCTTCGGCGTTGATTACGGTATTTACGGCAACACGCTTTCCGCGATAATCGGTATGTTACTGTGATATACTGTCGTAACTGCGGAAAACAGCTGTCGGACGATAACGGAGGACGGCCGAATTTCTGCACTGTCTGCGGAGCGCCTGTGAACCCGCTCCCCGTCCCCGCCCCGGCTCGCTCCGACAGCGACCTCGGGCTTATATCGATGATCCTGTCGATCGTCAGTTTTTTCGTGCCCCTCGTCGGGATCCCCCTGGCGGTCGCCGCGCTCATACTTGCCGTAAAGGACAAGAGCAAAAATTTCGGGAAATTCACGAAATACGGCAAGGCGGGGCTCATTTGCTCTCTGGTTTCGCTCGGCCTCCAGGGGATTCAGATCGCATTCAACGTCGGACGCATGCTGCTGACGTTCCTGCTTCTGCTCGGCGCTGCCTCAATGTAAATCAGGTAAATACAAAAAGTCCCGTCCGGGTTTCCGGACGGGATTTTTCAAATCTCTCTATTCGACTATAACGGAAACTCCGTCGGGTATCGCGAGGACGCTTCCGTTCGATATGCCTTTGCAAAGAAGTATGCCGTCGGCTATACCGAGCGCCTCGGCCGGAGAACGAGCCGGGATCATGTGGAGATCTCTGACGGTTTTCTCATCCATGTCGGAAACGAAAATCACGGTCGATTTTTTAAGCACGCGGGCGAATATCTGCGATTGCCATTGATCCACCACTGTCTCCTCCGGCGGGGTGGAAACGAAACGTTCGATGAGCTTATCGACGTTTTTTTCGTCGCGGAAAGTGCGGTAAAACGACTCCCCTCCGTGTCCGTCGGAACATTTTGAGATCATGATGATAACGCCGCCGGGCTTCACGGATCCCTCGGCCGCCGTCATTCCCTTGACGGACTGATAAGCGTTCTGATCAAGAGGATATCCGCCGTTTGTCGTGATGACGATATCCGAAGGGATCGCCTTTACGCGGCAGTAGTCGAGAAGGAAACGGCATCCGCGGAGATGAGCCGACTCCGGCTCGCCGGCCACGGCGAAAACGGTCTTCTTTTCCGGGTTTATGACGACGTTTACTATATAGGCGAGCCCCGCCGCTTTCGCGGCGAAAAGCATATCGCGGTGAATCGGATTGCCGTCAAGGACCCCCGTCCGCGCCGACGGATGAGCGATAAACCCGCCGTTGTGGTTGTACATGCCCGTCGTTCGTGAGGCCACTCCCGGAAGAACGCTTTTTCGTCCGCCCGAGAAACCG
>JAFTDQ010000106.1 GCA_017454075.1 Clostridia bacterium | reverse complement strand
GACCAAAGGAAGAAAGACAATGTAATGTATTATCTGAGAAAATTCACTTCGCGTGACGATCTGACTTTGGCAATCGAGCATTATCTCTATTTTTACAACAACAAACGCTACCAGCAGAGGCTAAAATGCATGACGCCGATGGAGTTCCATCGCGCCGCCGCGTGAAAAATCCCACCCTGCTGCGCAGCAGGGTGGAATTTGCACTCAAAACAATTTTGTTTTTTCAAGTGTCTACTCTATGGGGATTATATCACCCGGTCCCGGGCGGGGACGATTTGATATTTGGCTTGTTATTCGGTTTCGAGGATCTCGAAGCCGGTAAACTCCGCCTTGCCGTCGAATACGTAAATACCGATAAGGTCGCCGGTCATGTTGGCGGAACGCAGGGAAAGCGCCTTGCCGTTCACATAGACAGTGGCGAGCTCCCCGGCGCGGATGATTTCAACGTGATAATATCCGTCGTTGTCAGGCTCGGCAAAGACCTCCTCCTCGACAGCGTAGGGCAGACAGTAGGCGATCCACGGGAAGCCCTCACGCAGACCAGTCATGGCCTGCATCCTTCCCTTCCGGGGCTCAAAGCGCAGATAGTATCCTTTATCGCAGAAGCTTCTGTCAGTTCCGAGAGCAACCCCGGCCTCGCGGCAGTCCGCCTTGAGCCCGAAGCGTATGAGACATCTTTCCGGCAGGTCAGAAACGGACGCGCAGGTATAGAGCGATACGCTCTCCGTTGAGAATCGGTCGTTTCCGACATCCCACCCCGCACCGTACAGCGGCTCGAAACCCGTAGTTTTTTTGCGGCTGAACTCAGACGCAATCTGTGAAACCGGCATAAGCCTGATATCTCCGTTCCCGAACTGTCCGATCTGATGGATGACCATATCTCCGGCGTATCCGAGAGGAGCAAAGTCCTCCTTCTGGATCATGTCGCATTTGACGACGTCGCGCAGGCCGAATTTGGGTCCGAGGTCGTTCCCCGTCCTTTCGGCGTTCCACGCAGCGATTATACGCTGCCTGTCGTCGCCCGCAACACGCCCCGCATAGAACAGAAAGCTGTCCAGCGTGTCGTCCTTAGGGATTTCCCACGGACCGCTTCTGCTCCGGCTCTTGACGTAGTGCGTCATCTTATCCTGGTTCGCATTGCTGTAAACCAGATAATACCAGTCTCCCATCATGAACATATCGGGGCATTCATAGGTTCCCTCGTGCGACTGCGGCGCGAAAAGCGGCGGGAAATATTCCCATTCCTTCAGATCCTTCGACTTCAGAAGCCCGACGCAGGCGTGCCGCCTCGGCGGCGCGCCATCCTTCTGGTTCGTGGCTACGAGCATCCAGAAGCACTGCTCCTCCTCTACCCAGATAACACGCGGATCGCGCCATGCCCACGGAACGTAGTAATGACAGTCGGACGGGATCCTGTCGGTCTGTCTCACAAATTCATACGGTGTATCGCCGATGTAGTGATTGATAGCTGTCACACCGCCCGGTAGGACGTCCTCGGCCTTGAAAATGTGGTATTTGCCTTCAAAAGCGAGTATTTCTCCGGTGCCGCCGCGGACGTTTGTTCGTATATCATCTGTGTAATGGACAAAATCCGTTGTCTCGCGTGCACTCCATACGTTTGGCTTTTCCTCACTGAATCTCAGATAATAGAGATAAAACCGGTCGTTGAAATAGCACGGCATAACGTCGCCGACCTTGCTGTCGCCGGCGCGATAAAACGGCCAGTTCTTTTCGTGTTTCGCCATTGTCTTTTTCCTTTCGTCAGTAACGTGTCTTGCCCGAAATTTTCCTGTTTATTTTGTCTTCAAAACTATATCGCTGAACTCGGCGGTGCCCGCGTAGCAGTACAGCCCGAGATTGAGCCCGCCGTATGATATACCTCTAAGCGTCAGCGCACATTCGCCCCCGACGTAAACGACCATGATCTGCCCGTCGCATATCACGGTTATGTCGTACGTCTTCCCGGGATCGAAGTTTATAGGCTGTTCGAGTTCGCTTTCATACGGGAAATAGTACCCGCCGACCCCTGTCAGGGCGCCAGAACGGGTCCTGAGTCGCGAATACTGCCTGTCTATCGCAAAATAGTACCCCTTGTCGGTAAAGCTCGTCGGAATATGGATCCCGAAACCGGCCTCCTTGGCGTTGCATCTGAGCTTGAACGAAAGAGTGAAGCTGTTCCTCGTCGTCTGCATGACGAGCGTTGCCATTCCGGGGTCGGTGACAGACGCCGAGGACATATCGGAGGATATTTTCCAGTCGCCCTCGACGACCGACATCGTGTTGCGGGATACCCTCGTAAAGGAACCGGTGATCGAATCGACCGGCACGGCGACGAGATCGCCGTTTTCTTTCTGCATAAGCCTGTGTACTACCATTTCACCGGCGTATTTCACCGTCGCGAAATCGGCGTCATAGCTTGTGCCTGTCGTCATTGAAAACTTCTCTGCCGAGCGATCTCCGGCCCAGCCGAATATATATCTGTCCCGCCCGTCCGAAGCCGTCTTCGCGGCGTAGAAGAACAGGCTGTCAAAGGTGTCGTGATCCGGTATCTCCCACGGACCGCCCGGGGATTTCGATTTGACATAATACGTCCGTTTTCCGAACGTGCAGTCGGAGTAAACGAGATAATACCACTCGCCCATTTTGAAATAGTCGGGACATTCGTTAGAGCCGGAATAGAACGAAGAACAGAAGAAGGTACCCCCGGTCTCCCAGTTGTAGAGATCTGAGGATGTCATCCACGCGACGGCTCCGTTTCGGTTGCTCGCGTTGCCGTCCCTCACATCCGTGCAGACGAGCATACGGTATTTACCGATCGACTCATCATACCATACGCGCGGATCACGCCAGGCGTAATCAACGAACCTGCTGACATCGGGTCTGATATTCCTGTCGACGTCACGAAGATTGGTGAGCTCAGTCCCGACATAGTGATGGATCACTTCTTTCCCGTCCTCGACTTTAGCGGCAAAAAGATGCCACTCACCGTCTATGTAAAGGACATCGCCTGTTCCTCCGAAATCATTCAGGACGACGATGTCGGAGTAATTGACGAAATCGACGGTCGTCACGTATGCCCACACTCCCTTTGTATGGTACAGGAAAAATACGTAATATTTTCCGTCGTGATATATCGGTATCACGTCGCCCGTTGCTCCGTTGCCCGGCGGGCGGAAGAATGTCGTACTGTTTTTATAAACCGATGGGTCCACGGGAGCGTCTCCTTCGTGATAAGTCCCGTAAGCGGGCAGCGATCCGCCCGGAATGAAGACGTTATTCCCGCTTGTGAAATTGTCGGCAAAATACCGTGCGGCACAGTACGTTCCGAAGGCCGTGTCGCCGAGGAGAACGATATGCTCTCCGATCGCGGCGATCACCCAGCGCGTTACATCGGTCTGTTTCCCTTCGTCAAGCAGCGCCTTTGCCGCCCCGTATTCCGGGCGGTTTGTACGGCCGACAAGTATCTCGTGCTCGCCTCGGACGTCGTTCACCGTCTCGGTCGTCCTGTGCCAGTCGTCCTCGGCGGTGATATTGAAGCCCGTGACGTCGAATATCGCGGTTTTCAACGTCGCAGTGGCGCTTTTTTCGAGACTGTCGGCGTTTTCGCCTCTGACGATCTTATATTCCGAGCCGGCAGGCGTCGCGATAACGAGCCCGGAACCCGGCACAGACGCAGTGCCGGTGTCGTCTCCGCTGCCGTCACCTCCGCAGCTCGCCGCCGCGACAAGCGTCACGGCGGAGAGGAAGACGGATGTGATTTTTTTTATGACAAAATTCATCCTGCTTTTAGTTTGTACCGGCAAATCATTCCGCGTCAAGCGCAAGGAATTTGTTTACCATATTGTTCAGCCTGATCTCGACGTTCCCGCGCTTTTTGGCAAAAGACGACGCGAAGTTTGTGCTGCCCTGAGCCATCATATTTCGGAGAGT
>JAFTDQ010000105.1 GCA_017454075.1 Clostridia bacterium | reverse complement strand
GTGGGGAAGCTGGCATCCGAGCGAAGCGAGGATGACTGATGAGGGTGAAAAACAAGCGCATAGCAATAACGTAACGGCTATAATCGCCAGTTGGATAACCCTCATCCGAGCGGCTTCGCCGCCCACCTTCCCCACGGCGGGGGAAGGCAAGAACCTCGGCTCCCCTAGGGGGGAGCTGTCGGCGCCAGCCGACTGAGGGAGTTATCTCGACACACGGCTTATACTCCTTCCGTCTCGCGCGCTGCGCGATCCACCTCCCTCCCCGAGGGAGGCTTGTCTTGCCTTCCCCCGTGGGGGAGGCGAGTTATAGTCCGGCTTCACATCATAAAGTCCTGCGAGGCGGGATAAGATCAGCCTTCCGTGCCGAGCTGTTCCAGCATCTCTTTCATAGAGCGCTCGACGGCTTTTTCGTAGACTTCCCGCGGGTCGAAGTTTTCGATGATCGCGCATCCGCTTTTTCTTTTTTTGTTTCTTTCCGTATTACTCTCCATATTCTTGTCTGTTATTCTTTCTCGCGCTTTTTGCCGGGCTGACCCGCTTTTCTCGCCGGGCAGACCCGAGCTTTTTGTCAGTCTGCTGAGCAGTTTTCTGCTCCTTCCGTTGCTTCCGGAATATGAAACGTATCCGTTTTTCGCGAGCTTTGAGACGGCGCTGCTGATCCCTTTCTCGCTGCAGCCGCAGACCCCGGCGAGATAGGCGTTGCTCGCCCGGCATCCGTCATCTCCGCTCAGCGCGTCGATCTCCGTGAGAATGATTTTTTCAAGCGCGCTCAGATCCCGGTCGAGCAGTACCTCCCTCGGTATCCAAAGACCCCGGACGCCGTTTTTCTGATTATCCATAGTAAAATCCCCTTATAGTGTTCCCTGATTGTGGAAACATTATAAGGGGATTTCCCTGTTTTGTCATCTCACGTTTGTCGCGGATTTTTCGCGGATTTTTTTCGGTTTTTTTGCGTCATTCCGAGGCGTCCGCTTTCGCCCGGGCGAGCTCCGACTCGAAGGAGTTTCTCCTGTACACCCCGTCCCTGTCCCTGTAAACGAAGAGCCTGCCGCCGTCCATGCGGTATATGACGTCCGCCCGGTCGGCGATCGTCAGATCGTGAGTCACCATCACGACGGTCTGCCCGAGCGACTCCCTCGTGTGGAGCAGGAGCCCGAGGACCTCGTCGGCGTTCTCGCGGTCGAGATTGCCCGTCGGCTCGTCGGCAAAGAGCACCTCCGGGTCGTTTATCATCGCCCGCGCGATCGCCACGCGCTGCGCCTGACCGCCGCTGAGCTCCGACGGGAGATGGTGGAGCCGGTCGGTTATGCCGAGCATCGTCGTCAGCTTTTTGAAATGCTCCTCGTACTGGCTGTCCGCCTTGTTGCACATTATCGTCGGGACGAGAATGTTCTCGAGCGCCGTCAGCTGGGGGATCAGGTTGTGCTTCTGAAAAATAAACCCGATATTCGCCCCGCGGAACCTCGAAAGGGCATCCCTGCCCATTCCCGTTATGTCGTTCCCGCGGATCGTAACCGTCCCGCTCGTCGGTTTGTCGATCCCCGCGAGTATCTGAAGGAGAGTCGATTTTCCCGAGCCGGAGGCGCCGATTATCGCGACGAACTCCCCGCGCTCGACCGACAGATTCACCCGGTTGACCGCCGTCACCGTGTCGTCGTACTGTCTGTACAGCTTTATTATATTCGTTGCTTCGAGAAGAGCCATCCTGTCCCCCTCCCTGTCAGTTGTCGTCTGTGAGGTCGCCGGCGGCCGAGGAGCGGCGCAGGGCGACGTATGAGATTATTACGGCGGCGGCCGATCCTACCGCCGTGAGCAGAAGTATCACGAGATACAGGACCCACGGGAACCTGAAAGCGTGATACAGCGACGTTCCGGCCGCAAAATTGGCGGCGCGGTACGATATCCCGATCCCCGCCGCCGAGAACAGGGCGGTAAAGACCGTGCTTATCAGGGCAAAAGCCCCTGCGTCGGCGAGATGTATCGAGCGTATCTCCCTGTCCGTCCCGCCGAACCACGACAGAATGAGAAACTCGTCCCGGCGTTTCCCGTAGAAAACCGTCTCGGAGAAGAACCAGAGCACGGGCGCCGAGACCGCCGTGAGAATGCCGAGCGCGGCGAGCATCCCGGGACGGTGCTGCGCCCTTTCTATCTCCCTTTCGGCGGCGAAATGCGTGTTTCTCACCGTTATCCCGCCGTAGATCGACGCCCACTGCCTGAGTTCCCTGTCGAGCTTTTCAAGGTCGGCGCCGTCGTCGCAGTACAGCTCGAGCCGGGTATAGACGGCCGGCCCGGCGATATCCCGCCAGTCGCCCGGCGAAACGTACACGGGTATCATCCCGGAGGTCGGAAGGTCTTTAAGCACCGCTGCGACCTTCAGCGTCCTGTACGAATACGAATAATAATCGAGCTTCGCCCTGAGGAGCTTATCCCCCTCGAGCATGTCGAGCTCGGAGCGCATGAACTTCGTTCCCTCGCGCGGCTGTTCGTCAGCCGCCGCGATATATATCTCGTCCCCGGGCTTCACGTTCATCACCCGGCGGTTGTATCTGTTCTGAGATATTATGCACCAGCCGTCGCTGAGCCCGAGCGAAAGGTCCCCGTCGTAATCGAACCGCGAAAGCCATTTTATGACCTCCTCGTCGGCCGGCGAGAAATCCGCGGTGTTCGTGTACCTCGAATACCCGTCGCCGGAATACCCGACGAAGCCCTCGGCAAACGGGAGTATTTTCCCCTTTCCGAAGGCGAGCGCGGCGTTCATCACGGCGGCGTTCTTTTCAGCACCTTGTTCACGGCCGAAATATCGGGGAAGGTCGCGAGCTGTTCGGCGCAGTCACCGTCGTACACCGTCCCGTCGCGGAAGGTGAGAACGAACTGCGCCCCCGGGGCGTCGTTTTCCGCCCGCGCGATAAACGACGTGTAGTAAAGCACCGAGGCGCACACGGCGAAGGAGGCGGCCGCGGCCGTCGCTCTCATGAAATATTTCCGGAATCTCACGAACGAGAGCCGCTGATATCTCCCCGTCCCGCCCCCGAGAAGCTCTGCCGAGCGGCGGGGGGAGACGACGTAATTCGAATTGTCCGCCGCCGCGATGTTCTTCGCCGGATATATCCTCGAGACGACGAACATCGGAAAAATGACCGAAACGAAGGAGATCAGCGCCGTAATAAGGAGCGTGAGCAGCCAGCCGACCGGCCTCGCGACGGCGAGCCCCCGGCAGAGCAGCGAGGCGACCGCCGTCGATACCGCCATCGACGGCAGATAGCTGACGAGGACGATGCCCAGCATCTCGAAGGCCGAGTTTTCGGTGAGCTTGCGGAAATCCGCGCCGCACGTCATGTAGATCCCGTACTCGAATCTGAAATTGTTTATCCTCACGATATACAGCGCGGTGAGGAGGAGCAGCGTGACCGCCGAGAATATCAGCATAAGCCGGAGGGTCAGCGCGTTGTTGCCGCTTTTCACCCCGGTAAAGAGCGGCGTCAGATAGTAAGTCACCGAGTCGTTTCCGAAAGAAAGAGCCGTCGCGAGGACCCCGCGCCGGAACTGTTTGAAATTCGCCTGAAGATCCCCTCTTAAAAGGATCCTCACGTTGTAAACCTCTTCGCCGTCGACCGTCCCGGACGGCAGGGACTCGACGACCGAGTATATCGCGCCCTTAGATATCGCCGACGAATAATTGTGGAGATACGCCGCCTGAGACTCCGTCATGCCGTAATACTCGATATGGTAGTCGTACTCCCCGGCGGCGATGCGTTTTTCCTCCCTCGCCGCGAATCCGTTGACGCAGAAAAGCACCCCGAAGCAGAGCTCGGATATAATCACGGCGATAAAAAACGGTACGTAACGCCGGCCGTTATATCTCAGCGACCTCAGGGCGAGGATCATGTTCTTTTTGAGATACGGGATCACCTTTTCCATATCCGAAGACGACGTAAGGTCAGTAAACCGGGCTGTCGAATCTCCATTCGCCGGCCGCACCGGCAAGATAAATCTTTAAATCATACGTCTTCCCGTCCGAGCCGAGGGCCTTGCACGAATACACCGCGTATCCCTGTCCGGACGACGAGAACCTGCATTCCGTCACCTTTTCGTAGGTTCTGACGTCAAAGCTCTTTGCCGACACGTTGACCTTCAGCACCCCGCCGATCTCCGTGTATCTCGGGCTGACCGAACCTATGACTGACGTCCCGCCGTTCATCCCCTCGAAGGCCGACATATAGACCGATTCAAGATAGGATTTCGAATAGACCTTTTCGGCGGCGCGCTTTATGTCGGCGACGGACGAATAGCCCGTCCCCTCCTTTACGGGGAAGTACGCGGTACCGGAATGCTCCTCTTCGTACGCCTCGTCGACGGCGGGCAGACCCTTCCCGAAAAGGATGCCGTTCACCTCTGACGAGAGCGGAAGGAGGGCGTTTATCACCTCCGCGGCCTCTTCGTCCGAAAGCGGGGGCGCCCCGGCGCACCCCGAGAGAAGAATCAGAAAACACAGTATCAGAGCCGTCTTTTTCATGTCACAATCCTTTTTGAAAATCTTCGCCGTCCCCGTCCGGGACGTTTATGACCCTCAGTCCTTTTTTCGACGCGTACCTGACGGTCGAGGCGGTGCCCCCTTCGCTGCGCCGCAGATAAGCGACGCAGACCGCCGATCTGTCGGCGAGCTCCCTGTTGCGCTCGTGCATGCACCACCTGGTAAATACCGGGGAAAGCACCTCGACGGAGTCCGCGGCGTTTTTTATCGCGGAAAGCCGGAGGCGGTCGGCCTCCTTCCATCTGAGATCGTGCCCGGCGCAGGGGAGAAGCAGCCGCAGCTCGACCCCCCCGAACCTGTCCTTCGCTTTCAGCACCTCTTCGGAGGCCATCATATCGAACCCTACGGCCCCGCCGGCGTAAAAGATCCTCATCCCTTCCCGGCACAGCCCGTCGATTATCCCCGAAAGGGCTTTTCTGAGCGCCTCCGCGTCCTCCGGGAGGTCGCGGTGGCCGGTGAAGCACACCGAGACGAATCTCTCGTCCGTCATGAGGCGCGCTCCATGATTATCATCCTGTGAGGCAGCCCGGCCGCCTCGCTTATCCTTCTTTCCCTGTCCGACGCCGTGAAAAGCAGAACCTGCCCGCCGCCCGACAGCATCTGAAGGCACGCGAGCATTCGTTTTCCGTCGAGATGGTTGAGGGTCTCGTCAAAGATCACGGGAAGCGGTTCGCCGCCCGATATGAGATCCGCAATCGCGAGGCGCAGGGATATGTAGGAACAGTCGGCCGTCCCCGAGCTCATGTACCTCTCGTCCCTTATCACGGTCCCGCCGGCGCCGTCGTCCGGCGTGAACGTGACGGCGAGCGAGCCGTCGACCCCGAGCGAGGCGTATTTCCCGGACGTGAGCACCGACATCTTTTCGGAAGCCATGCGCTTTATCGCCGGAGCTACGGAGTTTTTTATCTCCTCCGAGGCGCGGGCAAGCGCCTTTTCGGCGAGCAGGACGGTCTCGAAAGTCTCGCTGAACTCCGAAATCTCGTCTTCTACGCGCCGGAGCTCCGCCGCCTTTGCGGCGGAATCGTACCCCTCGAGCCGCGCGATCTCCTCCCTGACGTCGACTATCTCGCCGTTCAGGCGTTCCGTTTCGTCGGCGAGCTCCTTCATGCCCTCGGCGTACGTCGTTTCGCCGTATCCTTCGGGAAGGATTATCTCCCGCCCGTCGTCCGTCGGAGTGCTTTCGTTCTGAAGGAAAAGATCGTACGCTATTTTTTCCTCCGTGTATCCGTGGTTCAGTTCCGTGTATACTTCGGAGAGCCGTTTGTGCTCGTCAAGTATCCCCTCGAGTTCCCCGACGGGGTCGGAAGACGTCAGCCGGTAGGTCCTCAGCCGCTCTTCCGTCTCCTCGCGCGTCCTCCGGGCCGCCTCCTCGAAGGCGTTTTTCTTCTCAAATGCCGCCCGGCTGAGCTCTTCGGCCCGCTTTTTGGCGTCCTCGTATTTCGAAAAGTCCCTCAGACGGTCTATCTTCCGTCTCACCCTGTTCACCCCGAGGATGAGAAGGATGAACGCGGCAAGAAAGGCGACCGTCCCGACCGGCGAGATTATCCTCATGAAAGAGGGCATCCCGGCAAAAAACGAAACAAGCGTCACGGCGAGGGAGGCCGTGAAAAGCCCGAGCGCGGCGTAGGCGGCGACGGTGAGCAGGTTCTGTCTCCTCACGGCCGAACGTATGCCCGGCTCCGCCTCTTCCCTTGCAACGCGGCAGACCTCCTCGGCGTCGGCGGCGTAGCCCTTTTTCAGTTCGTATTCGGCGCTCGCCGCCACGGCGGCCGACGCGGCTTCGGCGTCTCTCAGGACGGTTTCCTTTATAAAATCGAGGTCCCCGGGGTTCGGGAAACGGTCGCGCACCTGCCAGCGGCTTTCAAATTCGTCCTGTTTCCGGCGCGCCTCCTCGACCCCGAGGCGTTTATTCTCAAGCTCCGCCGCCCTTTTTCTCTGACAGTCTATAAGATACGTTATCCTGTCCTGTTTAAGGCGGCTCTCTCCGGCCGAGATCTCGCTTATTCTCCGCTCGAGCGAGGCCTTTCTGTTTCCGAGCTCCGCCGCGCGGAGCTCCCGTTCCTTTATCACGTCAAGCTCGCGGCGGAGCCT
>JAFTDQ010000007.1 GCA_017454075.1 Clostridia bacterium | reverse complement strand
TTCGCCGCCGCCCGAGCAGGCGACCGCAACGGCCGAGACCATAATGACGGCGAGAACAAGAGCGATTATTCGTTTAACCTTCATATCTGATTTTCTCCTTGTGTATTTTTCGGGCGAGACGCGCCCGATTTTTACGCAATTATACCATTTCGTCACGCGCAGGTCAATACTGAATGCGGACAATTTTTTACGAAGCGTGGCAAAATCCGTTCAACCGTTGCGTCATCGGCGCTCAATATGAACGACTTTGGACATCTTTCAGTCAAAAACGTCCGAAAACGAGCGCAACGGGATTGACACGGGTATGAAATCGTAATATAATATTGCCGAAAGGCGGTAAAATCATACATGCGCGAGCACGGCATACAGATCGAAAACACATATTTCCGTTTGCTGCACGACGTTCCGCACGTGAACGCGGTGCTGGGAGGAAATCAGGCGGTAGGCAAATACGTGTCCTATATCCTTCATTCACATCCGTTCTACGAGCTTTTCGTATGTGAAAACCACTCCATAGAGATAAAGACCCAGGAAGGTATTATAACCGTCGAACCCGGTGACGTCGTCATAATTCCCCCGGGTAAAGAACACGTAAAGCTTCCGACAGATCCGCGCGTACGGTGGAGTTCGGTCTGCTTTTCCTTTTTCCAGAGAAAACGCAGCGGCAACAGCCAGGATCTGTATCACGATCTGACGCAGTTTCTCGGACAGGAAGAGCCGATACACATAAAACATCATCACGATATATCGATCCAGCTCTGCAGGCTTGCCGATCTCGCCAACACGACTCGCTCGAAATACCTGGCGATCACCCTTGCCGATATTCTTGTGCGGCTCGCCGACATGCTCTCCGGCGCTCTCAGAACGCCCGGTGAAAACGTGAGCGCGGCGCAGAAAAACGACGACGTCGACATCGTCGGGAGCACGCGCCTCGAAAATATGCTCGCTTCGCAGTTCATGACCGATCTGACTACGAAAAAAGCGGCTGAGCAGTTCCATATATCGGTCAGACAGCTCGACCGTCTCTCGACAAAGTATTACGGCGTGACCTTCAGACGCGCAATGCTTCAGCGGCGGATCCGCGTGTCGATCGAAATGTTCAACAGCACACAGCTCTCGATAGAACAGATAAGCGCGGCGATAGGGTTCTCATCGCGTATGAGCTTTACGAGGGCGTTCATTTCCGAATACGGCATCGGTCCGGGAGAATACCGGAGACTGTATTTTTCAGGCAAAAAAAATCCCGACGATTCCGGGAAAGAAGATCGCAGGGAAACCGAAAATGACTAACGAAGAAATACTGAAAAGCATAAAGGGCGGACTGATCGTTTCCTGTCAGGCGCTCCCCGAGGAGCCGCTGCACAGCAGCTTCATAATGGGAAGGATGGCCTACGCCGCCTGGCTCGGAGGAGCGAAGGGGATACGCGCCAACACCCCGGAGGACATAGCCGAGATCAGAAAGACCGTCCCGCTCCCCGTTATAGGGATAGTTAAAAAGAACTTTGAGAACAGCGAGGTCTATATCACCCCGACGGTCGGTCTCGTGGACTCGCTCGTTGCGGCGGGATGCGAGATAATCGCGATCGACGCGACGTTCCGTCCGCTTCCCGACGGAAGAACGATAAGGGAGATGTTCCCCGAAATCAGAGCAAAATATCCGGATCAGCTTTTCATGGCGGACTGCGCAAGCTATGAGAACGGGATCGAGGCCGCGAAGCTCGGGTTCGATCTTGTCGGCACCACGCTTTACGGTTATACGCGCGATCCGGTCCCCTGCCCCGCGCCGAACTACGAACTCATCGGATCGCTCGTTCGCGACGCAGGCGTGCCCGTGATAGCCGAGGGCGGGATCTGGTCGCCCGCTCAGCTCAGGCAGGCGATGGACTGCGGAGTTCACGCCTGCGTCGTCGGCTCAGCTATTACGAGACCATACGAGATAACAAAGCGTTTCGCCGCCGTGTTGTGACGACCGGCTCCCGCGCTAATCAAGTCTATTTGTTTCCAAGGAGAAAGAATCATGTCAGTTCCGACTAAATACAGGGGCGCCTTTCCGGCGTTTTACGCATGCTACACGGCAAGAGGCAAGGTTTCGAAGGACCGCGCGGCGGCGCTTGCCGATTATTATGCCGGCATAGGAGTCAAAGGGCTCTACGTCTGCGGAAGTTCCGGAGAATGTATACTTCAGTCAGTCGAGGAAAGAAAAGCCACTCTCGAAGCGGTCATGGACGCCGTAAGAGGAAAAATGACGATCATCGCCCACATTGCCTGCCCGTCGACAAAGGACAGCATCGCCCTGGCGAAGCACGCCGAGAAGCTCGGAGTTGACGCCATTGCCATGATACCCGGAGTGTATTACGGCCTCGGCGACGCCACGGTCAGAAAATACTGGCTCGACGTCCTGTCGGCGACCGACGCCGTGCCGCTTCTCATATACAACATCCCCGGTACGACGAACGGCTTCAATCTCTCCACTCCCCTGTTCAAAACCATGCTCGGGACCGGAAGGGTCATCGGAGTCAAGAACAGCAGTATGAGCGTCCAGGACATATATCGCCTGAGAGCGGCCGGCGGCGAAGACGTCGTGATATTCAACGGTCCGGACGAGCAGTACCTCGCGGGGCGCGTCATGGGAGCGTCCGGCGGTATCGGAGGGACCTACGGCTGCATGCCCGAACTGTTCCTTAAACTCGAGGAACTCATCACGGACGGCAGGCTCGACGACGCCGCCCGTCTGCAGGAAAAGATAACCGGCATCATATACAGGTTGTTTGACACCTCGTGCCTGATGACCGCCTGCAAAAAACTGATTTCAATGCGCGGATATGAGATCGGAACCACCCGCGCGCCGTTTCTCCCTCTTGTCAAAAAAGACATGCCGATCGTCAGCGAGATTTACGACACGATCATAAAGACCGGCGACGAATTCGGCGTAAAGAAGAGATAAAGACCGTAAACAATAATGACAAAATCTCCGCCGCGGCCGCGGCGGAGATTTCATTTTCAGATTGTTTCGACCGTTTCGGAGATTATTCCGCCTCGGGCTCGCCGGCCTCGGGCTTCTGCTCTTCTTCCGGCTGTTCCGCGGGCTGCTCCTCTTCGCCCTTTGACGCGCAGTTGTAAACGCAGGTGCTGCAATCGCCGTCAAGGTCGTCGTTTTCCAGACATTCGAAATCGCAGGTGAAATCGTCGTCGTCGTCGATAAGATCAGATTTCTTTTTGAACTTATCGAGAAGGATCTTTGCAACGAAGCAAATCCCGGCGATGATGCCTATGACAAGAAAAATTTTGAGAAGGACTTCAAGCGTCCTGTTTTCAGATTTTCTTCCGAACATGAGATGATACCTCCAGACTCTGTTTGCTTTATTATATCACAAAAAACGCGGGCGCGCAAGAAGGCAAAAAAGATTTTTTGTAAACATTACGTCGCGATACCCGAAAACCGGCTTCACGCTTGATTTTACGTCCCCGATATGATAAAATAATACCGTCACTTTTTAAGGTAAGAGGACGTGTCATGCGATTCAGACGTTTAAGAATTATAATATCATCCCTTCTGTCGGTCGCCTTTATCATCTCGGCGGCTGTCCCGTGCTCCGCCTCCGCGCTGTCGGACGGCGTCTCGATACTCAACCCGAAGCAGAACATTCACGGTACGGGATACGAGTGGGACAATCCGCACGATACGCTCACGCTCACAAATCTGAGAATAGACACGGACGACGATTTCGGTCTGAAGGTCCCCGACGGTGCGACCGTGATACTTAACGGAGTAAACAGGATAAGCGCAAAGGTCGCCGCCCTGTATATCGGCGGAAAAGTCACGATTAAAGGCGACGGGCGTCTTATCCTTGACGGGGGCGAGTACGGTGTATTCTGCAACTCTGCCGACAGGCGTGCAAAGCTCTCGATCATCTCGGGAACGTACGCCGTTACAGCCGGAAAAAGCGGCTTCTACTCCGCGATTGAGAAGATATCGCTTTCGGGAAAAGCCGAGATCGACGTCTCCGGCGGAAGCTTTTCATTTGAAACAGTCAGTCTTGAGATCACAAACGGCGCGACCGTCCGCGCCGTCGGTCAGATAAAATCGTCCGTCTCCTGTCTCATCAGCGCGGCAAACGTAAACGTGACGGCGCCGGACCGGGCGATCATCTCCCCTTCCCTTGTGATCGAGCGGGTCTCGGTCGACGCTGGAGAAGACCATGACAATAAATACGTTTCCCAGGCGAGTCTTATCACCGTATCGGAGTGGAAGTACGTACGGACAAGCGTACTGTTCGGGGAGAGCGTCCCGGCTTACGTGGACCTTCTCATCGCGCTCGGCGCCGCGGCGGCGGCAGCTCTTGCGATAATACTGCCTATTTTCCTGCGCAAAAGGAAGCTCAGAAAAATTGAAGAGGCGAAAAAAGCCGGGTGAACGCCGGATAGTGTGATTTTTGCCTTAAAATCAAAAAAATCCCTCTGACCTCTTGCAAAAAAAGGTCAGACGTGGTATAATAATCAGTTGGAAAAACCAACTCACATCGATAAGGAGATTTTCATCATGTCAGTTAAAGTTGCAATTAACGGATTCGGTCGCATCGGACGCCTTGCCTTCCGTCAGATGTTCAACGCAGAGGGCTACGAGATAGTCGCCATCAACGACCTCACGAGCCCCAAGATGCTCGCGCATCTTCTCAAATACGATACGGCTCAGGGACCGTACTGCGGCAAAGTCGGCGAAGGACTTCATACCGTCGATTATACCGATGATTCCATCATCGTTGACGGCAAGGAAATAAAGATCTACGCCTGCAAAGACGCCAACGACTGCCCGTGGGCTGCCCACAAGGTCGACGTCGTGCTTGAATGCACCGGTTTCTATACCTCGAAAGAAAAATCGATGGCTCACATCAACGCCGGCGCGCGCAAGGTAGTCATCTCCGCCCCCGCCGGAAAAGACCTCAAAACAATAGTTTACAACGTAAACCACGAGACCCTTGATGCGGACGATCAGATCATCTCCGCCGCGTCCTGCACGACAAACTGCCTAGCCCCCATGGCTCAGGCGCTCAACAACGCATATCCCATCGTTTCGGGCATCATGACGACCGTTCACGCATATACGGGCGATCAGATGATCCTCGACGGTCCGCAGAGAAAAGGCGATCTCCGCCGTTCCAGAGCGGGCGCTCAGAACATCGTTCCGAACTCCACCGGAGCTGCCAAGGCAATCGGGCTTGTAATCCCCGAGCTTAACGGCAAGCTCATCGGATCGGCTCAGAGAGTTCCGACCTGCACCGGTTCGACGACCATCCTCGTTGCCGTCGTTAAGGGCAGCGACATCACCGTCGATTCCATCAACGCCGCCATGAAAGCAGCCACCAACGAATCCTTCGGCTACAACACCGACGAGATCGTCAGCTCCGACATTATCGGCATGCGTTTCGGCTCGCTCTTCGACGCAACCCAGACGATGGTCGCGAAGATCGACGACGACACCTATCAGGTTCAGGTAGTCGCCTGGTATGACAACGAGAATTCGTACACCAGCCAGATGGTCCGCACGATCAAATACTTCTCCGAGCTCAAATAATTGACGTCACCTATCCCGCCGGTCAGTCCGGCGGGATTTTTTTCGCCCTCGACTTACATAATAGTATATTTAAGTCGCTTTTTCGCCTTTGTGCGGTGTTGACATTTCATCCCGTCCGTGGTATAATATTTGCCGTTCGCGGGAGTGGCGGAACAGGCAGACGCGCACGTTTGAGGGGCGTGTGGTTAACACCGTACGGGTTCAAGTCCCGTTT
>JAFTDQ010000104.1 GCA_017454075.1 Clostridia bacterium | reverse complement strand
GTCCTGCAGCTTTTTCACATATTTACTGTTTGCAATAAACTGATCGCCTGTCGCGACCGTTCCCTTGAAGACGTGATTTTCCCCGACCACTTGGACAGCAGCGTCGTATGCGAGCTGTATGAGTTCGGGATCGCAATCGTAGTAAACGCCCGGTTCGCCTCTGAATCCGGGATCACCTGAACGCCATTCAAATCCGTCGTTTGAAAGAATGCCGTAATCGTGCTCAACAAGGCGGTCGGCAATGACTTCGTCGAGGACCTGCGGTTCATCCGCGACGCCTCCGGCAATGCCCGTGAAGATAACCTTTGAGATCGGATATGTATTCAGCAAGGTAGTGACGCCGGATGCCGCGCGTATCTTTCCGATACCGGAGCGAGTGATAACGACCGGCTGTCCGCGAAGGTTACCGACGTAGTATTTCACATCTGCTACGGTATCCACGCGGTCGATCACCGCTTCTTTAAGCAGAAGGTCGATCTCGTTATCCATAGCGGAAATGATCCCGATATATTCCTTCGGTCTCCCGGTTTTCTTCGCACATCCGCAAACGAGGAATGGGAGCGTTATGCATCCGAATATCAGTGAGGTCAGTTTCTTTATCATTTGTGTCTTCCTTTCGTTTTTTTATTGCTTTCGCCGTAATGAAGCGATGATCATACAAATTGCGCTTTCAGCCTGTCCGCCATGAATTCAACTGTTTGTAATTCGCGGCGTTTGACTTGTATAGATTTTTGAACACTTTGTAATTGCGTTCATATATGTCTTTGTTTTTCAGATCCGGAACGTAAGTACGGTCGACTTTAACAAGCCGACGTGCAAGTTCAAGCACGTCCTCACCCATAACGCCCGCTGCAACGACAATGGCGGCTCCGATCGCACCGGCTTCCTGGGCGTTGCCTGCCGTTTCGATCGTCCGTCCGGTTATGTCCGAGAGCATTTGGCTGATAACGGGAGAAAGCGCTCCGCCGCCGACAAACCGTATCGTTCCGGAGGTTTTGACCTTTTTCTCCACACATTCAAGAAGCCAGCGCAGATGGTAACAAATGCCCTCGAGGACCGCTCGGATCATATCTCTCTTGCCGTTTTCGATCCTGATATTGAAGAACATTCCCGCGGCGTTTGAATCCTCAAACGGGCAGCGATTTCCATGCATCCACGGGGTGAAGATAACGCCGTTCGCTCCCGGCGGGACCTTTTCGACCTCGGCGGATAAGAAATCGTAGAGGCTTTTGAATCTGCTCTCATAATCATCCGTAACTTTGGAGTCGTTAAGATAAATGCCGATCTCGTCAAGCGCGAGATGATTCAGCACCCACTCATAGCATTTTCCGGCAGTTTCGAGTTCCGCGTAATAATTGAAATAACCGTGCTTCGCGGACAGGACTCCCGTTATCATGGCGTCGATATCGACGGTCTGATGATCCATAAACGCCGACACCCAGCCCGACGTTCCGACGTAGATATGCGTATCGTCAGGGCTGACGCATCCCGCGCCGATGTTGACGAACGTCGTGTCGCCGCCTCCCCCGAATACCGGTATG
>JAFTDQ010000103.1 GCA_017454075.1 Clostridia bacterium | reverse complement strand
CGCAACGTCGGTAGAGAGTCTGTCGCCGAAAATACAGGCGTCGGGCGCGGATATGCCGGTATAGGAAAAGATCATCTCCGCGGTGTCGGGGTACGGTTTTCCGAAATATCTCGGGATCACGCCCGTCGACGCGGTTATCGCCGCCGCTATCGCTCCGCTGTCAGGGATGAACCCCGTCTCGGTCGGGCAGCTAAAATCCGGGTGAGTGCAGAGATACTCGGCGCCGCCCCTTATCAGCGTGCACGCCCTTTCAAGCCCGGCGTAGGTCAGTCCCGTGTCAAAGCTCGAGACGACGATATCGCCCTCGTCGGAGAGTTCTATTCCCGCATCCTCAAAGCTTTTCCGCAGCGACGGGGTGCCGAGCAGGAACACGCTTTTGCCTTTTCTGTGCCCGAGCAGAAAGCGGATCGTCACGTCGCCGGAGGTCAGGATCTCGTCCTCGCGCGGCGAAAAGCCCATACGGCTGAGCCGGTCGAGATAAACTTTTCCGTCTCTCGACGCGTTGTTGGTAAAAAAAGCACGCGCCGCCCGTCGGCTCTCAGGCGTCTTATATATTCGACGGCGAAGGGAAAGACCCTGTCGCCGAGATATATCGTGCCGTCCATGTCGAAAATATACAGTTTTTTGTCAGGTCTGATAACGCTCACGTTCTATCTCTCCTTCCGGGATATTGTATCACACATCGCGCGGAGTGTCAAGAAAACAGCGCGGGCCGCACCCCTCCGGCTCCCCTCGAGTGACCGAAACCCCGAAAACTCACTGCGTTCGTTTCCGGGAACCCGGTCGGGAGCTGTCGGCGTCAGCCGACTGAGAGGGGTCTTTCACGCTATCCGCCCCTCTCCGCCTCGCGTACGCTCGGCACCTCGGCGGGGTCCTCAAAGCGAACGGAGTGAGCTTTGGGGTTCACGCCTCCCCCGTGGGGGAGGCGAGTTATAGTTCGGCTTTACATCAAAAAGACGGTTTGTTTATACTCTCATACACCTCATCACCGGCTCCGCCGAATGCTTCCCGCGGCTCACGCCGCACGCTTCCGGCTTCGCCGTAAGCTACCTGATCTTTTCAGTTGACGAAAACATAACGGAAGAAGCCTTTCGTTTTCTGCCGCGCATTCTCAGGCTCCCTCACCGAGGGAGCTGTCGGCGTCAGCCGACTGAGGGAGTTATCTTGACACACGGCTTATACTCCTTCCGTCTCGCGCGCGGCGCGATCCGCCTCCCTCCCCGAGGGAGGCTTGTATTGCCTTCCCCCGTTGCGGGGAAGGCAAGAATCTCGGCTCCCTCGAGGGGGGAGCTGTCGGCGCAAGCCGGCTGAGAGGGGGGTTCGCCGGCGGCGCCGGCGCTTTTTCTTTTATATGTTTTCTTTTTAATACTTAATTATATTCTTAACTATAATACTCTGGTGGAAAAATCTGCCAGGCAGACTAGCAGCTTTTGCCAGGCAGACTCGCACTTTTTGCCGGGTTGTCAGACGCCTTTTTTCCGGGTTGATCGGACCCTTTTGCCTCCCTTGTGTAAAGGGAGGTGCCTCGCGCACGCGAGGCGGAGGGATTGTCAAGATTAAGGCGACCGACGGAGAAAAAACATCGTTGCCTTTACTTTAACAATCCCTCAGTCACCTTCGGTGCCAGCCCCCTTTACACAAGGGGGCCTTTCGTTTGGCATTCTGCTGATTATTGAAAGCCTTCTCCGGGGGGAGAAGGCGGGAACAGTAAAATACGCTTGCTTTTCAAAAATCTGTTTATTTCACGAACTTTGACAGATAGTCCTCGGGGAGTTCGACGACCGAGGCGCGGCCGGCGTGCGCCATTTTCCGGCGGAAAATCCTCCCGTCCTCAGTCGAGGCGTAAAGATACCGGTATCCTTCCCCGCCGAAGACGAGCTTCGTCACGGCGGCAAGCGGCGCGGGAAATGACGCATCTCGATTACGTCACATATCCCTTCATATACCTCGGCGCGCGGCTTTTCGGGAGGTTTGACATACTGTCGTCGTCGGCGCTGAAATCCGTGAAGAACGCGAAGGTGCCGATATTCATAGCGCACGGGACGGGGGATCACTTCGTGCCGGTGGAGATGAGCCGCGCGATAAGGGACGCGAACCCGGAGAAGGTGACGCTTTTCGAGGTCGAAGGCGCGCCGCACGGCCTGTCCTTCGTCAAGGACTACGCCGCCTATAAACAGGCCCTCACCGACTTCATGAAAAAGATCGGGATGTGAGACAACCGCATATAACAAAAAAGCCGACGGTCAAACGTGGGCTTTTTGCATATGATTATTTTTTGCCAAAAAACAATTCCTTACCATCAACGATGATGTGGGCGTATGAAACCACGTTGTTGACACGAATGATTTCTTCAATTCTGTCGATTTTGTCAAAATCTATATTACCATAAAAACCGCGGCAAAGAAGAGCCTCTCCTCCACTAAACTCACTAAATCCAAAGCACTCATGGCATTCATCTGGCCCGTGGTCGTTATATGCTTCGTAAGCCATGAAATAGGCGTTTTTTTGAGATTTAGGGCAATTTTTTACATAAAGGCTTCCACCATGATCACGATGGACGTCTTTCCAATCACCCAGAAGCCACTTGGCATAAACCACCCGTGACTTGGGAGAGTAAAGCAACGTTGTATTCGAACCCGATGTGATTGCTTCTATTACTGTTTTGTCGTTATATGTATCAATCATATTACTTAAATCAATTTCTATTGTTCGAATACCGTAATTGAATAGTTTTATCCTTTTGGTCTCATCAACCTTATGCGAAACCTTTATTTCAACATTAAGATCTATGCTCCCCGTGCGAAGCAGCACATCGGCGCGAATATCCTTAGCAATTTCCTTCTCAACGAATGATTCATCAAACTTATAGCATTTCCCGTTCCGCGAAAAATCATAAGTACTTTTCGGTGCATTTGGAACAAATACAGCTTTTTCTTTTGCAACAATTCTTTTCACCATTAGATGAAGTGATGTTTCGGCACCGTGTTCGCAATCGGTTGAATTATAATGCTTAAAGTGATGTTCTTTTTTCTGTCCTTGATGTGCTTCTAAAATGCCACCGCAGTTTGGGCAGACGCAAGCACATTGAAGACCGTTTGCAACATCATCTATAAAGACCAGTTCCCCGTTTTTCAATCCATAACGTAATTTACTCATGCGTTGATTCCGCTTTCATTTTGTTTCAATACACAAACTTTTTCATATAGTCCTCCGGCGGGTTGGTGACGGAGGCGCGGCCGGCGTGCTCCATTTTCCGGCGGAAAATCCTCCCGTCCTCAGTCGAGGCGTAAAGATACCGGTATCCTTCCCCGCCGAAGGCGAGCTTCGTCACGGCGGCAAGCGGCGCGGGCGGCTCGAGAACCGCCTCGACCAGCCCGTTGAACGTCACGCACTGTATCCCGAGCTCCGTCGCAGCGTACACCCTGTCCACGTCGTCAACGCAGAGCGAATACGCCCCGGGCATGCGGAAATCCGGCAATATGTGGAGCATCCCGTGGCGGGAACGCCTTCCGGGGACGCCGTCGCCGCCGATCACGTACTTATAAAGGCATCCGCGCCCGGCGTCCGCCGCGTAAAGCAGTTTGCGGTTCGCCGAAAGGGCGACCTCCCTGAGCGACGAAAAATCCACGTCGAAAACGGTCTCCCCGCCGCAAATCGGATAAAACGCCGCGCGGCCGTCCGCGACTCCGTACGCGCCGAGATCCCCCTTTTCGAGGGCGGCGTCCGGGAAATCGCGGCATGACGTCCAGCCCTCGCCGGGGAGGACCACGTCGTCGAGCCGCGGCTGATTGCGGGGCGCCGCGACCGGTCTTTCCCCGTATCCCTCAAAAATGCGCGCAAAGGTCCCGCAGAGCGTTTCCTCTCTGTGAAACCTGCTGCAATGGTCCTCGCCGGGATAATAATCCGACGAATAATCGTATCCGGCGAACTCGAAAGCAGCCCGCGCGGTCTCCGCCGACAGACGGAGATCTCCGAAATAGGCGTCCGGCTCGTCCTCCGAATGCTCCATTACTATACGGAAGGGCTTCGTTTCCGCCTTTCTTATCAGGGACAGAAGCTCGTCTCCTTTTTCCATCGAAAGGAATGCGGGCGAGCTCAGATAAAGCCGTCTGAAATAATCGGGGCGGAACCAGGCGGCGATAAACGCGCACACGGCCCCGGAAGACGCTCCGCATATAACGTGCGCGTCCGGGTCGGGCGATACGTTGTATCCCCCTTCCGAAACGACGTGAGGAATGAACTCGTCGATGAGAAACGACGAATAATCCGGGGAAAAAGCGTTGTATTCCTCGGATCTTGCGAGCCAGTATTCCCCGTCCGGCGTCGTGCTCCATCCGGAGTGGATCCCGATGACGAGGCAGTCCGGCGCCCTTCCCTCCCGGCGCAGTTTCTCAACCGCGGCGGCGAGTTCGCCGTTCGCCCCGTCCTGAACCACAATAAGCGCGCAGGGCTCCAGGCCGTCCGTCTTTCCGACGGAATAGGTTATATACGGGAAACACGTCCCGGGATAATGCTTTTTTCCGATATACGAGTGCGGAAACGTGTCCTGATAAGGAAACATGCTCGGTCATCTCCTGTACTGCGGTCCGCCCTCGCCGGGCGCCCGATTTTCCGAGTCATTATATCACCCGGCCCATGCTTTGTCAATCGCCCCGCCGGGCGTTTTCGTCTTGCATAAGCCGCCGGGATATGATATAATAGCCCCGGCGCCGAAGGATCGCGCCGGGAGGCAACATGGATTCATTGAATAACGGGAAAGAGCGGATATCCTACTGGGACAACATAAAGGGTCTGCTCATAGCGTTCGTCGTGCTCGCGCACTGTCTTTACGCTTTTCAGGACAGAAGACTTATCGACGTTATAGTCGACAGCATCTATTTTTTCCACATGCCGGCGTTCGTTTTCGTCTCCGGTTTTTTCAGCAAGAGCGAAAACTCGCGAAGCGCGAAATCGCTGCTCCGGCTTTTTGTCTCCTACCTCGCGCTGACGGGGGTCCACCTCCTCATCGCCCTCGTAATGGGACACGACCTGCAGATAACCGTTCCCTATTATTCCGCGTGGTATCTGCTTGCCGTCATAGTGTGGAGGATCGTTACGCCGTATTTTTCAAAAATTAAAGGTATAATACCGATCGTCTGCGCGATATCGCTCCTCGCGGGATTCTGGAACGAGATCAACAACACGTTCGCCTTCGCGAGGATAATCTCGCTTTATCCCTTTTTCCTCGCCGGATATTTCCTTTCGAAGGAGCGCGCTGAAAAACTAATCGAAAAACAGTACCGCCGCCGCTTCCCCGCGGGCGTCGGATTCCTTGCCGCGGGCGGCGCGATCGCCGCGGCGACCAAATACTTCCTGCGTCCCGAAGACGGCGATTTCATGTTTTCATACTACAAATCGGGCTACGTCAACGGTATCCTCGTCAGGCTCGCGATATTCT
>JAFTDQ010000102.1 GCA_017454075.1 Clostridia bacterium | reverse complement strand
CGTTCCTTCCGAGGTGCACCGGAAGACGGCCGAATCTGTCGCGCGCGGCGATGAGCGTCCCGTCGTCTTTCAGAATGAGGATCGCCGCCGTTCCGTCGATCGCCTTCTGAGCGAACCTGATCCCCTCGGCAAAGCTGCTTTTCTGATTTATCATGGCGGAAAGCAGCTCGGTGCTGTTCACCTGCCCCGCCGCCATCGCGCCGAAGTGTCCCCCGCTGAACGAGAGATAATTGTTGATCAGTTCCTCCGAGTTGTTTATGATCCCGGTCATGCAGACGGCGTATGTTCCGAGATTGGAACGTATCAGAAGCGGCTGCGGATCGCTGTCGCTTATGCATCCGATCGCCGAAGTGCCCTTCATTTCCGAAAAAACGTGATCGAATTTGGTCCGGAACGGAGCGTTGTCGAGATTATGGATCTTGCGCTGAAGTCCGATTACGGGGTCGAAAGCGGCGAGCCCGCCGCTCTTTGTTCCGAGATGAGAATGATAATCCGTTCCGAAAAAGACGTCCGGCAGGCATTCGCGCGCCGAAGCAATACCAAAAAAACCGCCCATGAGAATAAAAATCCGTTCTTAAATTATTTCAGTTCTTCCGCCGCCTCTCGGTCGGAGGCGATCGCCTTTTCCCTGTCGGCCGCACGGCGGGCAGAGAGCTTCTCGCAGAGCCCGGGCTCTGTCAGAGACAAAATCTCGACAGAAAGCAAAGCGGCATTGACGCCTCCGTTGACCGATACGGTCGCCACCGGTATGCCTCCCGGCATCTGTACGGTGGAAAGAAGCGCGTCAATGCCGTCAAGTACGGCGCCCGAGCAGGGTATTCCTATTACGGGGATCGTAGTGTTAGCGGCTATGGCTCCTGCGAGATGCGCCGCCATCCCGGCGGCGGCTATGATCACCCCGAATCCGTTTTCACGGGCCGTGGCGGCGAAATCTCTCGCAAGATCCGGCGTTCTGTGAGCCGAATACACGTGTACCTCGTACGGCACGCCGAACTCCTTCAGAGTATCGGCGGCTTTCTTTATCACGGGCATATCGCTTTTGCTGCCCATGACGATTCCGACTTTTTTCATTTCAGGCCATGCCTTTCCCGATGCGCGGACAAAAAAACAACAAGGGGCACCTATCCCGTAAAGGATCAGGTGCGCCCAGACGGTCGGCATTCATCGCTCCCCGCTCCGTGTGGTGCTCCACTTCCGTCAGTCACGGGGGCTTGTTTATTCCTCGGTGTCACGTCCGCGGCACCCAGCTTGATTTCCGCTGAAATTATACCATAGGTCGCGCGGCGTGTCAAGCGGAGACAGCGAAAAATGCCTCCGCAGCGGGCAAAAAATCCCGCGCCGTCGGGCGCGGGATTTGCCGTTGTTTTTGTGTATTGAAAAAATCAGGAAACCGCTGTTTCAGATGAAATATCTGCTTTTTTTGATTTTTTGCCCAAAACTATCGCGGCGACTATGCCAGCGATAACGGCAAGCCCTCCCGCCGTGCAACCGATTATGAGCGGAACAAAATTTTCATGCGCTTCGGGAACGCTTACCCGGATATCCGAAAGATCAACGCCGCCGTACACAATCGTATCGCCGTACAGCTCGCGATTTTTTATAATGTCCGCTTTTACGACGTCTATAATCTGTTTGAGCGTGGGGAGCTGCGTATAATCGGTAACTCTGCCGTACGTCTCATCAAAATCGCCGTACCAGCGGCTTACAATAACAATTCTTTCATCTCCGTTGAAAGAAAAAATCATAGCACGATCCTCAGTTCCGAGTGAAATGGCAATCGGTTCGCCCGAGAGGCCGGCTTTTTCAATAAGGGATTTCATAAGATTATACCCTTTGATAAGCGGTAGTGTTTCTCCGCCGACCTTGAACCCCACCTCGTCTGTTTCGAGGCCCTTTTCAAGTTCAATAAGCATAACGGGTTCGCCGGAGTCTTTTGTTTCGGCAAATAAAATCCAGCTTTCCCAGGAATTATCGATAATATCCGAAAACGTACGCTGATCCGCTTCGGGATCGATCCTATATCCATATTTTCTTACCCTGATACTGCTTACACCGAGATCGGAAAGTTTATGCGTCTTACCATCCGAAAAATGTCCATACCCGATCAGATGATTGAAATTATCTGCAAGATAATTCTCAATATCTTCCGAAGGGGGAACGGGATCATAAACGTTTGAGGACTCGGCAAGAACGCCGACCACGAGCGCCGTTATTAGGATACACATAAAAACGGTAACCGAGATACATTTAATAATACTTTTCATCTTTGGTCTCCTCCTATACTGCATATTGTCGCTATTCAGTCGGTCAAGAATATAAGTACAACTGGTTAATGCTTTCTACCCAACTTTTGTTTGAACAGGAACAGAAGTAAGAATACGTTTCAGTATGATATAATGCATCTGCGGGATTCATATACGTTACCGTTTTAAAATCAGCAGTATTTTCATATCCTGAAAGAACAACCATATGTGCACCAATAATGGTATTGCCGTTGGTGTATAATAGCCCTGCTATTATCGGCTGATTACTTGTGCCAATGTTTGATTGAATTGAATTCATACTCATTGATCCGGAACTAACGTGTGCATGAACGCCATAACCTATAAGAGTATTCATAACCGTCGACGCCGTGGCGGTTTGATTGTTGTAATTACCATATGTTGCATATACTATGTCGCTTTGAGAATAACCTGTTTGGCTGTAGTAATCAAGAACAGATTTAATACATGCTGCCCAGCACCAAAGGCTTTTTTGTTGAAGGACAGTCGGAACGTTTATATCGTAAATGTAGTATACTGCTCCCGACGTCAGCTGAAACACAAAAAGAAATATCAGCAGAAAACAAGTAAACAGCGCGGCACGCTTTTTGCTTTTTATTTGCATAATATTGCCTCCTATTTATTGGTTATTACACCTTAAGCTTTTGCTATTTGACATTATAACATTTATTACCGCATTTGTCAATACCCATATATATGTTTGTTGACGGGAAAAACCGTTATTTGTCGAATCTGAACGCGGCGCAGGGCATCCCCGTTCCGGAGCATAGTGTCATATCCTCCGGGAATGAGGCATCAAGACGGTTGTTGTAACCGACGGCGAGGATCGGTTTTTCCGATCTCACCGTGACCTCGTCCGGAGCCGTGATCTCCGCCTCCGCGTCGGAATATCCGCCTCCCGGCTCTGTTATCACGCCGATCCCCCGGAGCGCGCCGCCCTCGGCTTCAAGGCCTCCGCCGACGTTGCGGAACTTTATTACCGCGCTCAGCCCGTCGTCCGAAAAACCGCATGAGACGGCGCTCGGTCCCTCGACCTCCGGGACCTTTCCTATCCCGTACTGATTAGCGAGGATCAGCGACGCCATCCTTTCGGAGACCGCCCATTTGTGATACGGATGCAGGTTGTTTTCAAACGTCCTGTCCTTCCAGAGGTCGGCGGTCACGCATACGTGGGAATCCGGAACAAGTCCCGGTATGCTCCCCATTGTCTGCCTTACCCGGGCGAAATCGAACTGAATGTAAATCGGCGGGAACTCAACGTAATAAACCGGGTAATCGCGGACCGGCAGGTCGTGCGTGTCCCTGAAATACTTTATCATGGCGGCGAAACGTTCCGCATACTTCACGTTGTTGCCGTTGTGGTCGAGCGCGTCGGACTCACCCTGATACCATATCAGACCGCATATCGGAAAGCGGCGGAAACTGTATATGTAGTGGTTGTACATGAACGACGATTCGCCCATATTGATTCCGGGCGCCGTATATACTCCGTTTTCACAGGTGCTTACGCCGAGCTCGTCGCGCACTTCGTTCGGAAGAAAACAGTGGAGAGGGAGCCCGTTTCCGTCAAACTCGATCATCCCGACCGGGACTTTTCTTTCAAGTCTTTCGTAGATCTGAAGGGCCGTGAAATATCCGACCGCCGAAAACTCGCGCGCGCCGCGGACGGGCGTCTCCCACCCGCGCTTCTGCACGACGTCCTCGTTAACTTCGTTTGTCCCGCGTTTGAGACCGGATTCGTCGTAAACGAAACTGTTCCTGTTTAGTCTTATCAGAAGATCGTTGCTTATCTCCGCCTTTCTCGCGGGGTCGGAGGCCGGCGTCACCGTTCTGCTCTCGTTGACTGTATAAGCGACGTTCGACTGCCCTATTATCCAGAAAACGTCGCCGACGAGAACGCGGTCAAACGTCCTCTCGGCACCGTTCCCGAAAACTCTCAGCGTCCGCCCTTCGGTGGATTCTCCGAGCGTACCGTCGAGCGTGATCTCCCACGCGCCGTCCTTTATCTCGGCCGAGCCGCTGAGCCCTCCGAATTCGGCGCGGATCTTCTTTCCGTTCTGCGAGGCGTGTGCCCATCCCCATACGCGTATCGGAGCGTTTCTTTGTATGATCATATCGTCGTCAAACGCGCGGGAAACGACAAACGACTCTGCAAGTTCTTCAATGCCGTCCGTCACGGCGGCGGAATCAGTTTTCAATTTTCCCTCCCCCGCCCCGGCGCACGAAACAAGCGCGCAGGCGGAAACTATGCATGCCGCAACGGCGGCGAACGCTTTTTTTGTAAATAATCCGGGCAAAACGAAAATCATCGTTTTCACTCCGCCGGACGTATAATACAATCCGGAACGGGATAGCGTTTCATGAACTCAACGGTCTTTTCATAGGAAACCACGCCGTCCGACGCGTTTGCCGCAAAGAGCGAGCAGGAGGCGACGCCCGTCGCGAAATACATGGTTTCCTTCATATCCATCCCGCGGTAAATACCGTAAAGGGCGCCGGAGCAGAAAGCGTCGCCCGCGCCGTTCGTCGAAACGATTTCGGATCTCGGCACGTCTATGCATCCCATGCGGTAGTACGTTCCGTCGGTATCCAGCCCGTAGCTGGCAGGCTTTGCGTGAATTATGATCCTGTCCTTCACTCCGAGCCTCCGGAGCTCGCGGCAAATGAGCGGCATATTGCTTTCGATCATTTTGCCGTCCCCGTCCGAAGCCGGTATGCCGGTTATCTTTCCGGCCTCAGTCTCGTTTATTATGCAGTAATCGACGTATTTAAGGGCGGGGCCGACCACCGTACGGTACCTGTCGCTTTCCTCGCTGACTACGTCTATCGACGTCCTGATACCCCTCTTCTGCGCGTCGCAAAGGACCGCCGCGAGATTTGTTCCGTAAACCGGATGCGGCGAGTCGAGCGCGTCGAGGAGCAGAGCGTATCCTATATGGAGAATATCCCCCTTTACGGCGTCAAAATCAAAATCCTCGGGCGTCATTTCCGCGTCGGCTCCGTTGAAGTGGAAAAACGTCCTTGTCTTTCTGACGCTGTCATACATCACGTCGGTAAAAGAAGTCTGTCCGCGGCGCTCTATGCCCGAAACGTCGATATTCGGATATTTTGAAAGAGTGTCGCAGATGAGTTTTCCGGCGTCATCGTCTCCGACGATACCGACGGCCGTGACCTTCAGTTCAGGGTCGAGCCGCGCGAGATCCTGACCGCAGTTGCAGACGAGACCTCCGAGGGCGATATCGACCTTCCGTATAGCCGTCAGATTGCTCTCCCCCGGATAAACGTCGATTTTTTTGAGATAGTCGGCGATCGTGCTGCCGGCCAGGATGATTCCGTTTTGCATTGTTCAGTTCCTTTCAGGCGGATAGATTCTCCGCTTTAAGATTCTCTTGTTTTTTCTGATTTTTCGCGATCCTTGTCGTAAGTCTCACGCAGGGCGGGCCAGATGGAACGGATCAGACGATGAACATCGCGTCCCCGAATGAAAAGAACCTGTACCGTTCCTTTATCGCCTCGGCGTACGCCCTCATCATGATCTCACGGGACGAGAAAGCAGAAACGAGCATAAGGAGGGTGCTTTCGGGAAGATGGAAGTTTGTGATAAGTCCCTCGACCGCCCTGAACCCGTATCCCGGATAAATGAAAATCCCGGTGTCGTCGGTCATCGGTCTGACAACTCCGTTTTCGTCCGCAGCGCTCTCAAGCACCCGGCAGGATGTCGTCCCGACGGCGATGAGCCGTCCTTTCCGTTCGTTTACCGCTCGCGCGGTCTCCTCGGAAACCGAAAAAAACTCGGTGTGCATGACGTGATCGGCGATCCTTTCCTCCTTTACGGGACGGAAGGTGCCGAGCCCGACGTGAAGCATGACCGGCGCTATGACGACGCCTTTTTCCCGCAGTTTCCCGAGCAGCTCCGGCGTGAAATGAAGCCCCGCCGTGGGAGCCGCCGCCGAGCCTCTTTCCCTCGCGTAAACCGTCTGATATCTTTCTCTGTCGCTCAGCTTTTCGGTGATGTACGGGGGGAGAGGCATCTGCCCGATCTCGTCGAGCAGAGAAAAAAACTCCCGCCCGTGAGTATCGAATTTTATGATCCTGTTTCCGTCGTCGACCACGTCGGTGACGACCCCGTCAAGCGGCGCGTCGACGCTTCCGTAAAAGAGCGCGTCACCCGGCCTGCATTTTTTCCCGGGTCTTACGAGCGCTTCCCACAGGTCGGCGCCCCTTTGTCTCAGAAGCACGGTCTCGACCTGTCCGCCGCCCTTCGTCCTGCCGTACAACCGTGCGGGAATGACCCTCGAATCGTTTATCACGAGAACGTCGCCCGGAAAAAGCATATCGGAGATATCCCTGAAAACGTGGTGGGATACCTCGCCGCTCCTTCTGTCGACTCTCATGAGACGGGAAGAGTCCCTCGGCTCGACCGGCGTCTGAGCTATCAGTTCCTTCGGAAGGTCATAGTAAAAATCGCTTTTTTTCAGTTCCGTGGGAGTTTTTTCATTGATGATCATTCTGTTTCTTCTGTTTTTTCAGCGCCGGTGAGCATTCCGTTTTCAGCGTCGATCCCTGTCAGCTTCACCTCCGCGACGCGGCCCCTGAAAAACCTTCCGGACGGCTCAAATCGGCACTCGGCAAAGTTTTCGGTGTGCCCTGTGATAAATCCGTCGGCTCGGCGTTCGCAAAGCACCTTCGCGCTCCCCGCCGAAAGGATCCTTCCGAGCGCTCTGAGTTTTTCCTCACGCGCGATTTCGTGGAGGCGTGCCGCCCTTTCGACGGAAACCGCCGCCGGAACCTGTCCGCCCATAAGGGCGGCCTCCGTCCCCGGCCTTTTCGAATATCTGAAAATATGGCAGTGGAGCAGCCCGAGGTCCCTGACGAGATCCGCCGTCATCCCGAAATCTTCTTCCGTCTCGGTTGGAAAGCCCACTATAAGATCCGCGGTGAGGCAAAGACCGGGTATTTTATTCAGAGCGTATCCGAGATTCTCACGCATTACGCGCGAGTTGTATTTTCTTCTCATAAGGGAGAGTATCCTGTCGGATCCGGACTGGACGGATACGTGAAAATGCGGGCAGAACTTCCCGACCCCGGCGACCTCGTCGATAAAACTCTTCGTCATAAACGACGGCTCCATGGATCCGAGACGTATCCTTTCTATCCCTTCGGTCAGAGCGACGTCCTTGATCAGCTCCGGAAGATCTTTTCCGTAGGCCGCGGTCTCGATTCCCGTCAGAACGACCTCGCGGCATCCCGCACGGGCAAGCGCACCGACCTCCGATAAGATCTCGTCCCGGCCTCGCACGGCAACCGGGCCGCGCACGTCCTTTATGACGCAGTAGGAGCATTTTCCGTTACAGCCGTCTTCGATCTTTACGTACGCCCGGGTCCGGTCGAAAGCGCTTATCCTCATCGGCTCCACCACGCCCGATGGCGGAACGACGACCGTTCCGCATACCGGGACGCCGGTTTCGGCAAAGCTTTTGATCGCCTCAAACGTCTCGTTCCTGTTCCGCGTACCGCATACGAAGGACACCCCGGGTATGTCCGAAAAGTCGTCGGGATACAGCTGAGAAGCGCATCCCATGACGCATATCATACCGCCGGGGCTGAGTTTCACCGCGCGGCGGACCGCCTGACGGGATTTTCTCACGCTTTCCTCGGTCACGGCGCAGGTGTTGATTACGCAGACGTCGGCCCGCTCCCCCCGGGATACGCCGGCGACGCCTGCCTCTTTAAGCTTTTCCCTCAGCGCCTCGCTCTCATAATGATTAACGCGGCAGCCGAGCGTGATAAAGGAAACCTTCATCAGACCCCGAAGGCCCATTCGCCTTTCGTGAATATTTTAACCGTCTTTCCGTTCCGTGTTTTGCCGGTTATTTCGGTGTCCGCGGCGCCTATCATGAAATCGACGTGAATTATGGAATCGTTTATTCCCATTCCGTGGAGCTCGTCCTGAGTGAACTTTTCGTAGTCCTTCATGCAGTTCGTGAATCCCATTCCGAGGGCGAGGTGGCACGCGGCGTTTTCGTCGAACAGAGTGTTGTAATAAATGACGCCGGATTCCCTTATAGGCGAAGAATAAGGCACGAGCGCCGTCTCGCCGAGCATGCAGGCGCCCTCGTCCATTCCGATAAGTGTCTCAAGTATCTCGGTCTCCTCGTCGCTGCTCCCTCTGATCTCGGTCGCCTTGCCGTTTTCAAAGCGTACGGAGAAGGATTTTATAAGTTTGCCGTTATACGAAAGCGGGAGAGTCGAATAAACTATTCCCTCGGTGCGGGATTTGTCGGGCGACGTGAAGATCTCCTCGCTCGGGATATTCGGATTGAATTTCAGTTTTTTGCCGAGAGGAGATTCGCATCCCCCCATAAACTGCATCCCCGGGATGAGACCGACCGTGAGGTCCGTGCCGTTGCCGGATTTTATGCGCAGCGAATCGAGTCCGAGCGAATTGAGGTAATCGCAGCGGAGCGAAAGTTCACTGTTGTGTTTTGTCCAGGCGGCGCGCGGCGACCTGCCGTCGGCGCGCGAGCATTTCAGTATGTATTCCCAGAGCTTTTCTATCGCTTTTTTATCGCTCAGTTCCGGGAAAAGCTTCTTTGCCCACGCCTTGCCGGGGACCGCGGCGATACACCACTGGTATTTGTTTTCCATCTGATCGCGGTACGGCTTGAGCGCTTTTGCCCTCGCCTGACGCGCCGACGCGAGCTTTACGGTATCGGAACCGGCGAGCACATCGGGGTCGAAGGAATCGAGGAATATCCGGCACGGCAGGGTCTTCACGCGGTGCTTCTGCCGCTCTATCTCCCAGTCCTCGACCTTTTTCATTTCCTCAAGCTCCATGTATCTGAGCTCGAGCGCCGTCAGGCGGTCGTCCTCATACTGGACCGAAACGCGCGAAGCCCCGGCCTTGTACGCTTCCTCGACAAGAATATATACGAAGTCAGGCTGATCGAGACCGGCGATCACGAGGACCTCCTGTCCCTTTCTCACGTTGATTCCCTTGCGCACGATCAGCTCGGCGTATTTTCTGAGTTTTGTTTCTCTCATTTCTGTTTTCCCTCCGTTTTTCCGGGATAGATGTCAACGCCGCAGTATCGCGACATCTCATCGAATTCCCGTCTGTATTTTTCTTTTTCCGCGTCGGTCATTTTTATTCTGACCGCGCGTATAAGCAGATTTTTCGGCGTATCCTCGGGATCCGTCAGCTCCGTAACGTCTACCGAATAGCCGCTCGCGCGCAGCCGCTTGCATCTCAGGGCGTCGGTTATCGCGACGGCGAGTTTCTGTTTCAGCATAGAATGTTCGAGCACGGGAAGGAGCGCCCTGCCGAGCTCCGAATCGCGGCTCAGCTGACCGTTCACCTGATGCTGGCAGCACGGCGTCGAGAGTATCACCTTCGCGCCGTATCTCGCGGCGGCCGTCAGAACTACGTCGGTAGCAGTGTCGCAGGCGTGAAGCGAAAGCACGAGGTCGGGTTCTCTCCCGGGCACGAACTCTTCAATATCGGTGCATCTGAACCTCATCCCCCGGTACCCGAGCTCTTCCGCGCACCCGGCGCAGAAATCTATGACGTCGCGCTTGAGATCGGCGCAGTCCATTAGGACCTCGCGCCCCCTGACCTCCGTAAGATACCAGTATACGGCGAAGGACAGATAGCTTTTCCCGCAGCAGAGATCGAGGAGATAGAGCTCCCCGTCCCTCGGGAGCCTGTCGTAAATCTCCGAAACGTATCCGAGAAAGCGGTCGATCTGGCGGAATTTCGCCCTTTTTCTGTCAAATACTTTCCCGTCCCGGTCGCTGACTCCGAGAAGAACGAGGAACGGATAGACCCGCCCGTCATAAAGCACGTGCCGCTTTTCCCTGTCGTGAGCAAAAACCTCCCCGGGGACTGACGACGCCGCGCTCTTTATGCCGTTCATAAGGACGTATTTTCCGTTTTTTGAGACGGCGTATTCCGCGTCCCCGGCCGGGGTCACAACGTTGCACTGACGGTAGCGGCCTATGTATTCGGCTATCTTTACGGCGGTCTCATCCGGACGGACGTTGTCGTGCGAGTTCCTCCCGTCGGGATAAAATGTCTCGAGCTGAAGATTTATTATCCCTTTAAGTCTGACGAGCCTGCCCTCGCATTTCACCCCGTCTTCGGGTGAAAACGGCCGGCTGAACACTATCTTTTTTATCGTCTGTTCCCTGACGAGGGAGCTGATGAGCTCCGCCGTCCGGGATATCACGTCCTCCCGGACGCCTGAAAAAGTCTTTCCCATTCCGGTGTCCTTTCATTCGTTATTATTTTACACCGAATCCCCCTGAAAATCAACCTCCGGCAGCGCGGGAACGGGATGAAAAAAACATTTTCCGTCAATAATTGTCTATTGACACGGCGCCCCCGGTATGTTAAAATCTTACGACATTGAAAAAGCCGCGTGACGGCGCCCCGGCGCCGGAAGGAATGGTGACAAAATGGACGTTCCGTTTATCATTAACGCATCAATTGGAAACAAGGCCGCCCGGCGCATCCTCGGGCGAAACGACCCGGGCGACCCGATCAGATTCGCCGTAGTCGGCGAGGTCACCCGGGACGGCAGATACGGGAAAACGGTTCTTCTCGCAACGGGAACGAAGCTTTTTTCGTATTGCGAGGACACCGACGAGTTTTCGGAAGACACGGTTTTCTCCGAAGTCGACTCGATATGGAACAAACGCATGTACGGCAACGGGCTCATGCGCGTGAAAATGAAAAGCGGAGAACAGAGAGACGTTTTCCGTTTCAATTTCACGGTCGCGAGTCTCTGTGACGCCGTACTTTCTTATGTGGAGACGATCCGGGACGGCGGGGAGGCAGACGAAGCCTTTGCCGGAATAAAATCGTCATATGACAAGCTGCTCTCGGTATGCCCGAAATGCGGGCGTACGCTCTCCTCGCCGGGCGTGCAGTGCGTCAACTGCATGAACAAAGGCAAGCTCGTTAAAAAGCTCGGCGTTTATCTGAAACCCGAGGCGTTCATTCTCGCGGTATCGGTGGTTATTTCCGTCCTCACGACGGCGATTACGCTCATACCCCCGCTGCTCACCCGTTCGCTTGTCGACGACATTCTCCCGAGCGGCGACGCGCGGCGTCTCGGCTGGGTCGCCGCGGCGCTCGTCATACTGAACGTTGTCCAGTACGCGATGGGCGGGTTCCGCGGCTACCTCCTCCGGGCGGCGGGCGACAGGATAGTCGCCCGGATACGCTGCGAGGTTTACGAAAAGGCGCAGCATCTCCCGATGCGTTTTTACGACAGGACCTCGACCGGCTCGGTAATAAACCGCATAAGCGGCGACACCGCGACGATACAGTCCTTCATGCTCCGCATAACCCAGGAGGTCGTCGTCCAGTTCTTCAAGATGATCGGCATCATCGTCGTCATGCTCGTCCTGAACTGGAAGCTCACTCTTCTGTCGCTTATTCCCGTTCCCGTCGTCGTTGTCGGGGCGAGGATCTTCGGCAAAAAGATCGCGCCGTTTTATAAACGGATATGGAGGCGCAGCTCGGCCGTCACCTCGACCCTTACCGACACCATACCGGGGATAAGGGTCATAAAATCGTTCACGAACGAAGAAAACGCCGTCTCGCGTTTCGCCGGAACGGTCGATGAATGGAGAAAAACCGATACTCGCGCCGGCAGGATGCTGAACGTCTATCCGGCGGTCGTCAACCTACTCGTCTCGACGGGAACGGTCGTCATCTGGGCGCTCGGAGGCCGTATGGTAATAACCGACGGGGTCATCACGGCGGGTCTTCTCGTTTCGTTCATCTCCTACGCCTCGATGTTTTACGACCCGGTTAACTTCTTCGCAAACCTCTCGGATTCCACTCAGAACGCGATGGCGTCCGCCGAGCGCATCATGGATATAATCGACGCCGAACCGGAACACGATTTCGGGCGCGGCAACGTCGAAGCCGACATCGGCGGGAGGATAGAGTTCAGAAACGTCAACTTCTCCTTCGACCGCACCAAAAAAGTGCTTAAAAACATCAATCTCACGATAGAGCCGGGCGAGATCGTCGGTATCGTCGGCACGACGGGCTCGGGCAAATCCACGCTCGTCAACCTGCTTCTGAGATACTACGACCACTATGACGGGGAGATCACCGTCGGCGGCGTCGATATACGGCAGATCGACATGCAGTACTACCGCTCTCACATCGGATACGTACAGCAGGAGCCGATGATGTTCCACGACACGGTGTACAACAATATCTCATACGGCACGGGCGAGTTCACCGTCGACGAGGTCATAAACGCGGCCGACATAGCGAACGCCCATGAGTTCATAGTCCGCCAGCCGGACGGCTACGACACCGTCCTCGGCGAGCGCGGGACAGGTCTTTCGGGCGGAGAACGGCAGAGGATCTCGATCGCCCGCGCGATGCTCAGAAACCCGAAAATGCTTGTGTTTGACGAAGCCACGGCGTCGGTCGACTCCGAGACCGAGCATCTCATTCAGGACGCCATCGAAAAGCTTATAAGCGGCCGCACGACGATCATGATCGCCCACCGGCTGAGCACTCTTTCAAAGGCGACAAAGATCGTCGTCGTCGACAACGGAGAGATACTCGAATGCGGCTCGCCCGCCGAGTTGATGGCGAAAAAAGGCAAATACTACCGCCTTGTTCAGATCCAGTCCATGTCGGACAAGGTAGCCGAGGAAAAGCGCAGCGAAAACTTTGAGTGAGGCAGATATGGGACGGATATACATTGACAAATACACGGGAAGGATAGAGCGCACGGACGTTTATCTCGTCAGGCTCACGCTTAAAGACGGGACGGTTTACGAAAATCTCGAGCCGAGGCGGCTCTTCCCCGTCACGAACGAAAACATGTTCATCACGCTCCTCGACAGCGATGAGCGCGAGCTCGCGTTCGTTCGCGATTTCGATGAGCTCGACGAGGACTCGCGCGAAGCTCTCCGTCAGTCCTTCGCCGAATACTATATGATCCCGAAGATCGAAAAACTGACGAAGACCGAGGAAAAATTCGGGACGCTCAAATGGACCGTCGTGACCGACCGCGGAGACGTGACCTTCCGCATAAGAAACAGGAACTCCGATATAAAACGGCTTTACGGAACGAACCGCGTCATCATACGTGACAGCAACGACAACCGCTACGAGATCCCCGACGTCGAGAACCTCGACGGCCGAAGCAAAAGATTGTTGTTTGAGTTTCTTTGATACGACACGAAATAAAATCGCCCTCCGCCACGCGCGGAAGGCGATTTTCTGTTAAGTTCAGTGTGAATCCGCGCCGGCGCCGGCGCTCGCGTCGTCTTCTTTGCTTTCGTTCTTTTCACCGCCGTAGTTTTTATTGATTTCTTCCATAAGTCCGGCGGTTATGATGCCAGACGGCAGGGCGATGATAGCTATGCCGAAAACCGACGATATCATCGTAATTATCCTACCTATCGTCGTTACCGGGTAAATATCACCGTATCCCATTGTTGTTAGTGATACCGTCGCCCAGTAAACAGCGTCGAAGAAAGTGTCAAACGTATCCGGCTCGGCGTTGAAAATCACGAGCGCCGAAACGAGTACGTAAGCGAGAGCCAGCAGACCGACCGTGATAAGCGGCTTTTTTGAGTTCTTGAAAACGTTTTTTATCAGCTTTATGCTCTTGGAATACCGTACTGCCTTAATAACCCGGAACACGCGGAACGTCCGGAGCAGGCGGAATATCTTCAGCACGCGGAAGCTCCCGCTGATGACGTTCAGCGACGGCAGTATGCAAAGCAGGTCGATGATCGCCATCGGCGTGATTGGATAAAGCAAAAACGAGACCGGCCCCTTGCCCAGCTTATGGTCTGCCGTAAACCACCGCAGGAGATAATCGATCACGAATATCACGCATGCTACCTTGTCTATAACGACAAAAGCCTCATATTCTGTCTTAAACGCAAGCGGGAGCAGGCTTGCAACGATCACGACCATCATGAAAACGTCATAAGCGTTGCTGATCCTGTCGTTCTCCTTTGCCGTTTCTATTATTTCAAATATTCTTTTGCGAAACATATTTTGTACGATATCTTATTTTGGTGCAAAATTGAATATCACCAAGAACGAAGCCTCCATTCCAGAGTTGTCACCCGAATTTTCGGCCACATTAATAATCATGCTGACAGAAAACCCTTTGTTAAAGTCGATGTCGGATACTTTATAAAGTTTTGAGTTGTCTCCTATGTCCGGATTTGCATCGTTTTCAATAAATTTTGCATAGAAATTCAAGGTCTGATTTTTGGATATAGTAAACGATTTACCGACCGGATCACCATTGACCGTTATCAAATAATTCCAATCATCTCCGATGTTATTATTGTCGAGGCGCGAGTATGTTGTAAGAAGATTCATAACTCTTTTTGTGCCGTCAACATCTATTTTTATAGTATCGGTTATTCCGTTTTTTGATATTGCTGTCACATTCGTTGACCCTCCCGAAACAGCATATGCGTTTCCTTTTTCGTCAACGCGAACAACGGATTCATCATCTGATTTCCAAGTTATTTCTTTGTTGGAAGCGTTATCAGGATAAAACTTTACAGATAATTTCCGGCTTTCTCCCAATGCAAAAACTTGATTAGAATTTTCAATCTCAAGTCTGTTAACATTAATTTCTCCAATTACTTTGACTTTGATTTTTTCAGAATAAATACTCCCATCGGACGACTTAACGTATATAAATGTCTCCCCTGCCCCAACACCGATAACTTCAAAATAAAGATATGTCGAAAGGGCAGTATGCGTCAGGTTAACTTCCGCAATATCTGTGTTTTCTGAGATGAAAACGACATCGTCGATTGAAAAGTCAGACGTTTTATTTACCTTAACTTTCACCCAACCCGGGGACTTTTTTTCTCCAACCTTGATTTCTATATCATCATCTCTCATAAGGTCAAATTCAGTAATGTTAGTCTGAGCGTTATTGCCAATTGATGAATTGTTTTTTGATTCGACATCTGTCAGTTTTGCTCTTGCACTAATAAAGAAAAAGAGAACCCAAAATGCTGCTGTCGCTAATATCTTGACCTTGGTACTCCATGTATTCTTTTTTCTCCAAATCAAAATCATTACCGGAGCAGGAAAAAAGAAAATCCATCCCAAGACCCACCATACAGTGTTGTTTTTCTCTACGGCATTAACCGATCTATCTGTTTGCCACGTATATCCGCAATCTTTGCAAATTCCGGTTGTCACAAAGACAGATTGATTTACGCTACCGGTTTTATACCTTTTGGTTACCTCTCCCTCTTTTTCTCTTCTGAAAGCAACATTTGAACTTCCACAACTTGGGCATCCTGCCATATTCAATTGTTCTTGTTCTCTTCTCATGTCAAATGAGATCCGAGATCCGCAGTACTGGCAAAATTGCCCTTTACCAATTTCAGCACCGCAATTTTGACATTTCATTGCACCCTCCGCACCGATTAAAATACATATAGAAAAATTATTTTACTGTAAAATGATTTTCTATCTCCTGGCCGCCGCCTCTAATAACGATGCTGTATGTTCCGGACGCTGTATTTGGAACGATACGCCATGTCCAGGAAACATTGCCGTTTTTATCGGATTTCTTTGTTATAAGTCCAGCTGCCTTGCTTGGTCCACTATTGTAGTAAACTTTTATGGAATATTCTGTATTGGGTTTAGCCTTTATGCTTACAGTAGCATCTTCATTGATGCCAAAAACAAGACCGGAAGTTACTATGATTGGAGTTTCCGCAGTTGTAATTTCAGTTTTTGTTGTTGTGTCAGCTTTTATGGTCGTTTCAGTCTTTATGGTCGTTTCAGTCTTTGTGGTCGTTTCAGTAGGTTGTTCAGTTTTTTGCGTCGTAGCCACCTCTTTTGTTCTATTCTCAGTTTCCAGGGAAGTAGTTACAACTTCGATAATCTGATCAGAAACAAACTCTGTAATCTCTCCTGTTTCTAATAAAGTCGTTGCGACCTCAATTGCTCGATCTGATATCTGATCCCTCCCCGTAATCTCCACAACTGGAACAAACCTGACAAATGTCTCGCTTTCGGTTTCTGTAATAATCTGCTGTGTTGTGGTATACTCAGAATCAATGAATGCATTCATTTCCTTTTTTTCGGAAACATTATCAATTACAGACATAACACCGCCCACAGCAACGACAGATGCAACAATTATCCCTATGGTTTTTGCTTTTCCGCTCATAATATCATCCTTCCCCGTTTTAAAACAAAAAGTGCGCGCCAGACGGACGCGCACCGAAAAAACGCCACCCGTCTGTCGTCACACAGTTCAAGCCCCAAGCAGGTTGAAAAACAGGACATGCGTTTTTTACCAAAACCATGTCTGCTCAGAGCATATTAACTGTGTGACGGCGTAATTATATCACCGATTCATCATTTAGTCAAGCCGAATTGACGCTTAGCGAACGAAGGGCGTTCCCGTATTGAAAAAAATCCCCCGTTATGGTATAATTTTCCACGAAAGGATATTACCATGGCAAAGCTTATTCTCGCCTCGGGGTCGCCGAGGCGACGCGAACTTCTTGAAAGACAGAATATAGATTTCGAGGTCGTCCTCCCGGAGGTCGACGAAGGAAATGTGACGGCGGACAGCCCCGACGGGCTCGTGAGGGCTCTGTCGGCGCTCAAATGCTCGGACGTCTCGGCGCGCGTCGGGGACGGGATTCCCGTCGTCGCCGCGGATACCGTCGTCGAGATAAACGGCGGCGTCCTCGGCAAGCCGAAGGACGAAGCCGACGCACGTATCATGCTTCATACCCTTTCGGGAAATTCGCATCTCGTGCACTCCGGCGTGACAGTCTCGTATAAGGGCGTAAAAAAGACCGTATCGGTCACGACAAAGGTGTTTTTCAGGGAACTCGGCGACGATGAGATCGAAAACTATATCGCTTCGGGCGAGCCACTCGACAAGGCCGGCTCCTACGGCATTCAGGAGCGCGGCGCTCTCTTCGTCAACAGGATCGAGGGCGATTTCTACAACGTGATGGGATTCCCGGTCTGCGAGTTTTTCTCACTGCTGAGGACCGGTTTTCGCATACTTCCCGACGATCTCCGAAAGCAGGACTGACAGGATATGAACGGCAGACAGTCAAAAATCAGAAACTTTTCCATCGTGGCGCATATAGATCACGGCAAATCGACCCTTGCCGACAGGATCCTTGAGCTCACGCGCACGGTCTCCGACCGGGAGATGGAGGACCAGGTCCTCGACAACATGGACCTCGAACGGGAGCGCGGTATAACCATAAAGGCCCGCGCCGTGAACCTGAAATACTCGGCTTCCGACGGGGAGACATATACCTTCAACCTCATCGACACCCCGGGACACGTGGACTTCAATTACGAGGTCTCGCGCTCGCTCAACGCCTGCGAGGGCGCTCTGCTCGTCGTCGACGCGACGCAGGGGATAGAGGCGCAGACGCTCGCGAACGCGTATCTCGCGGTCGACGCCGGGCTTGAGATAATCCCCGTCGTGAACAAGATCGATCTCGCCTCCGCCGACGTCGAGCGGACGAGAAAGGAGATCGAGGACGTCATCGGCATCCCCGCGGAGGGCTGCCCCGCCGTTTCGGCAAAGACAGGTCTGAACGTCTGCGACGTTCTCGAGGCGGTAGTCAGGGACGTCCCGCCCCCCTCGGGAGAGGAGGACGCGCCGCTCAAAGCGCTCATTTTCGACTCATATTACGATTCATATCTCGGCGTCGTCGTCCTCGTGCGGATCATGGACGGGAAAATGAAGACCGGCGACAGGATACGCCTGATGAGCACCGGCGCGGAGTTCGAGCTTATCGAGACGGGGGTGCTCGAGCCATTCGGGCTGAAAGCGACGGGAGAGCTCGACTCGGGCGACGTCGGGTATTTCACCGCGTCGATAAAAACGGTTTCCGAGACGCGCGTGGGCGACACGGTGACGTCGGCGGACCGTCCGACGGACACCCCCCTGCCCGGCTTCAAAAAGGCGACCCCGATGGTCTTTTCCGGCATTTATCCCGCCGACGGCGCGAGATATAACGACCTCAGGGACGCGCTTGAAAAGCTCCGTCTGAACGACGCGGCGCTCTCATTTGAGCCCGAAACGTCGGTCGCGCTCGGCTTCGGCTTCCGCTGCGGTTTTCTCGGTCTGCTCCACATGGAGATAATCCAGCAGAGGATAGAGCGTGAGTTCAACCTTGACATCATCACGACGGCGCCCTCCGTCATTTACGAGATAAAGAAAAAGGACGGCTCGACCGTCCGTATCGACAATCCGAGCAATTTCCCGAAGCCCGACGAGATCGAGACTGCCTTCGAACCCGTCGTCCGCGCTTCGATAATAACGCCGCAGGAATATATCGGAAATCTCATGGATCTGTGTCAGGACAGGCGCGGCAATTTCATCGATATGAAATATATCGACGCGGTGCGCGCAGAACTGCACTACGACCTCCCTCTGAACGAGATAATCTACGACTTTTTCGACGCGCTGAAAAGCCGGTCGCGCGGGTACGCCTCGCTCGACTACGAGATATCGGGCTACGTCCCGTCAAAGCTCGTCAAGCTCGACATCATGCTGAACGGCGAGGTGGTGGACGCCCTGTCCTTCATCGTCCATGAGGAAAAGGCGTATCCGAGAGCGCGGAAGATCGCCGAGCGGCTTAAGGACAATATCCCGCGTCAGCTTTTCGAGATACCCATCCAGGCGGCGATCGGCGGGCGAATAATCGCGCGCGAGACCGTCAAGGCGCTCCGCAAGGACGTCCTCGCGAAATGCTACGGCGGGGACATTACGCGAAAGAAAAAGCTGCTTGAAAAGCAGAAGGAAGGCAAGAAGAAAATGCGCAAGCTCGGCTCCGTCGAGGTGTCTCCGGAGGCCTTCATGGCTGTCCTCCGCCTCGACGCCGAGGACTGACCCTCTGCAATATCAACATAAAAGGACGGGAAAACCCCGTCCTTTTGAATTATTCTGCGTTGTGACAGTTATGCATCCGATCCTGTTTTCTCTTATCCGTTTCCTCCTGAATACAGATAATGTTTTCGCACACGGGAACAAGCCAGTCCTTCCACATGTTCGGGTCGCAGATGGAATCATGAAAATACTTCTTTTCATTACACCCGCGGTAAAGATCGGGTTCGTACAATCTCAGAGTTGATTTGATATGCGGAGGCATATCTTTATACGTCTTGGGGAACCAGTACGGCGCTTCTGTCAGTATTTCAAATTCAAGATCATCGTCGGGATAATCGTTATAAAAGAGAACCGGCTCATACGGTCTTGATTTGGAGATTACCCTTACCCACATAAAAAGCAAGGTCGGAAGATCGGTCCAAAAGTTTTCCGCCCACCACGGAGTGGCAAGCATCGATTGAAAATATGTATATTTGTGATCTCCCGGAGAACCGGTTGCCCAATAAAAATAGTCTCCAATATTGTAAGAAATTAAAGAATAACCGACAGGCGCAAGTGTAATGTTTTTATAGCATTTCATAAGACTGTCATGACAAATTATATCTTCAATTGGGATCAGCTCACGGATTTTATTCTGTATTTGACGCCGAAATTGATCTGTAAAGGATAGCGAGCAAAACAAAGGAAACCTAAGTGAAGCAACACAAAAACCTTCCCTTATCTTCTCGATTTCAGGATGACAGGCGATATAATCCGAATGTTTCTTTTCCTGTTCAATACGCAGTGATGTTTCCATTTGCATTTGATCCCTATGAGAATCGGGGAAGCGCTTGAATGCTTCGTGTCTTGCAAGAAGGAGGTATATCCTATACAATTCCGCATCATCGTATGCGTGAATATTCTCTTTATATTCAGCTAATCTGTTGTTATATATGTTAATCAGCGAATTACTCGCAAACATACCGCCATGTGATCTTAAATCAATCATTTTTTATGCTGCAAGCGAAGTCGAAGCATAATATAGTATTTGATTAATCGATGCTTCAGACAGATTTATTACAACCAACTCATTGGACTCAACGGCTGTTTCCAATGCAGTTGTAATGGTGCCGGGGTTTACCGTGCCGTTTATTACGCCGTTCATTGCAGGAATTATATCTCCTGCATACATAATACACACGCCCATAGCAACTCCGGATATTACGACTTCGGCGAAGGTGATAACCAAATCTGTTATCCCCACTTTAACCATAGATGGAACGGCATACGTTGCATAATGATTTATTAAATCAACTGCGGAAACCTGCTCGTACTCATATTCCGGTATCTGTTCTTCCTTATTTTTCTGTTCATATAGTATTAGACCACTTTCATTGGGAATTGTAGAATATTGAGGTGATGGAGAAACTTTTAATGTCTCTGTTCCTCCCGTCAGACTTGGAACATCTAAATAGAACGGAACAATAGGTTCTCCTGCCACTAGGTGATTTGGAAAAGTCAACGTTCCTTTGTGAACATCACCAAGCAAAGCCTGAGCAATATACCTTGTAATCTGTTTAGTTCCCCGCCCGCCGCTGCCGTAGTATCGGGGGTTGTTAGGCTTAACTTCCCATATAGATGCAGTGTTGTTAAAATTGTTCCTTATGATATCTGCCCTACCAGTAAATGAACTGTTTGAAATTGTCACCTCAGTTATTCCTCCTAGCTGAGCAGCACAAAAATTTTTTACAAAATCGTGTCTACTTCGGAATATTTGTATATCCCATAT
>JAFTDQ010000101.1 GCA_017454075.1 Clostridia bacterium | reverse complement strand
TTATCTGACATATCTTCTCATCGCGCTTTCTGCTCTTGCCGAATGGACCGGACTTAAACTCGACGGGGTGGAAAGCCTTCCGAAATGGCCGCTGATACTTGCCAAGTGCGCCGACTATTGCCTGACGCCGATGGCGGGCGGCGCTCTGATCGGGCAAATGAAAATCCGTAACCGTTGGAGCAAGGTCCTGATGACGCTCCTCGCCGTAAACGCGGTTTTTCAGGTCGTTTCCTGCTTCGGCGGCTGGGTGGTACGGATCGATGAACATAACCGCTATTCGCACGGCCCGTTATACGGGATTTATGCGGGTATTTATCTGACCGTGATCGCTCTGATCATCGTTGAATTTATCCTTTACGGAAAAGCGTTCCACAAGCAAAACCGAGCCTCCCTTTACGCCATTATGGCGCTTGTAATCGGAGGGATAGCGGTGCAGGAGTTTCTCGGAAGCGAATACCGCACGTCATATCTCGTGTTGACCATCGGAGCTATCCTTCTTTTCATTCATTATTCGGAGTTTTTCCAAATGGCTTCCGATGACAAAATGCGTGAACAGGAGATCCTGATCTCCACGGATTCGCTGACGGGTATGCTGAATCGTTACGCCTATGCGAAAGTTCTTGAGAGTTACGATGAGGACGGGCGTATCCCAAGCGATCTTTGCGCGTTTTCCATTGATATAAACGGTCTCAAAAGAGCGAACGATACGCTTGGCCACGCGGTAGGCGACGAGCTGATCTGCGGTGCGGCGGAATGCATAAAACGCGTGTTCCACAAAAAAGGCCGGTGCTTTCGGACCGGCGGCGACGAGTTTATCGTACTGGCCAATCTTGAGAAAGAAAAGGCTGAGGAGGCGCTGGCCCGGCTCAGGGCGGAGTCGACGGCCTGGGTCGGAGAAGGAATCGACGAGCTTCACCTTGCGGCCGGATATGCGTCGGCAAAGGATCATCCCGGGACCACTGCTGAAAAGCTGGTGATCGAGGCGGACCGTGCCATGTATTCGGAAAAAAATGAATTCTACAGCAGCTGCGGTTTTGACAGACGGAAGCATTGAACGGCCTGAACGGAGCCGATCGTACATAACGCTCTGCCCGACTGTTTATCACGGCGCACTTTAACTTGAAAAGCGCGGAGGAATGAATGAAAGCTGCCGGGAAAAAGTCGCGTGTGCTTATCATAGTATTGCTCGCAGGCACGGTTCTCCTGATTTCTTTCGGTATCTTTTATCTGACAAGATGGCGTGAAAAACTGAATAAAACGTCTGAGTCCCTGCCGGGAGACGGCCTGTTCTCCTGGCATGACGAGATTTTTGAAGCGGATGAGCGAGAGATTTTGTTTGATCTGATGCGGTCTCAGGGATTGACGGAGTTATATCAGGACGTCCCTCTTGATACGCCCGTTCCGAAGATCAAAGAGTTCGCGAAGGCGTGTGAAGAAAACGGGATCCGGCTGTATCTTCTGGTCGGAGAGCCGGAGTGGGCGCTCGATAAGAACGGGACCGAATTGCGGGCGCAGATCCAGCGAGCGGCGCTGATGGGCCTTGCCGGTGTGATGGTCGACGTCGAACCCGGCTCGACGGACGAATGGAAAAAAGACCGAATCCCCGTCATGGCGACGATGACGAGAGCGTTTCTTCGGGGCAAAGCCGCCGCTGAGGAAAACGGGCTCGAAATGATCGTTTGCCTCTCGTATTATTACGACGATTACGGTTTTGGGGAAGAACTTGAAACGATCGTGAAGCTCGGGTGTGACGGGCTTGCGATCATGAACTACGACCGGCAGGACGAGATCGGACAGATCGAGACCGAAGCGGCGCTCTGCAAGACGCACGGCAAAAGGTTGATCAATATCGACGAGCTTCAGGAAGGCGGAAAATACGGTCTTGAAGAGATTCACACGTACCGCTAGGCCGGACTTTCCGCTATGCAGAAAAGAGCCGAATACCTTCGGCTGTATGTTGCCGGACAGGAG
>JAFTDQ010000100.1 GCA_017454075.1 Clostridia bacterium | reverse complement strand
GCGCGCCGAGTGTGTCGCCGACCCTTTCGAAGCAGTCAAAAAGATTGAGAACGCATATCAGCGAGAAGGTCCTGATCACACGGAAAACGCGGTACGGGAGCGCGGCCGAGAACTTCGCTTTTTCGTGAAAGCGCGCGTACAGCGGCTCGAGCTCTTCGGACGTCATGAGAATAAGCCAGTTGAGGAGCCCCCAGACAACGAAATTCAGCCCGACGCCGTGCCAGAGACCGGTAAGGAGCCAGACCGTAAAGGCAGAGAGCCACAGCGTGCAGCGCCGCGCCGCCTTTCTGCCGGACCTGCTTCTGATTGCCCGGGATATTTTCGTCATCACGGCAGAGGTCGAAACGGGATAAAAAACGTAGTCCCTGAACCACGAGCACATGGTGACGTGCCATCTGCGCCAGTATTCTTTAAGCGACCCCGAGAAATACGGGAGGTTGAAGTTTTCGGGGAGTTTTATGCCGAGCGCTTCGGAAAAACCGAGCGCGACGTCGATCCCTCCCGTGAAATCGGCGTAAAGCCGGACGGTATAGAACAGCAGAAGGACGATCACGTAGGCGCCGCGAAGCTCCGGCGACCCCGTTATGCTTTCGACGGCGACCCCGATCCTGTCGGCTACGACGGCCTTTTTGAAATACCCCCACAGCATCCGCGTAACGCCGCGGAACAGGGCTTTTTCGTCAGACCCCCGCGGGGCGAAAAGTTCTTTTTCAAGTTCCCCGAAGCGGCAGATCGGTCCCTGCGACACCGCAGGGAAATACGAAATGAAAAGCGCGAGGCGGAAGGGATTGCGCTCCGCCTTAACCGTCCCGCGGTACACGTCGACGAGATACCCGATCGAGCTGAGCGTAAAGAACGAGATGCCGATCGGGAAAATCAGCCCGAGCCCTCCGGCCGGAGTATCACGCAGAACGATCCCCGAGACGTATTTGCCGAAGGCGAGCGCTGCCAGGTCAAAAAGCACGCAGAAAAGGACGGTCGCCCGGCGCCTGCGGTCGTACGCCTTCTTCGACGCGGCTTTTTCGTCCTTTGTCAGCTCCGCGCGCTTTTCCCGGGCTCTGTCGAGCGACCGCGCGGCAAGCCAGGTCGCCGCCGTCGCGGACAGAGGGTAGATGAAGCCGAGCACCCCGCCCGAGACGTAAAACGCGGCGCTGCATACGAGCAGAAAGACCCATCTTGCCCTTTCGGGAATCAGCCGGTGGACGAGTATTACGAGCGCGGCAAAAAGGACGAACCCGGCAGAGTTGAGCGCCAAGTCAGTCCTCCTCCCGGAGCCTCTTTATGAGTTCGAACATTTTCGCGGCGGAATTGAAGTTTTCGGGCAGAATGTCCCTCGCCGTTATCACGACGTCAAATTCCTCGCTTATCCCGGTTATGAGATTCACGATATCCATCGAGTCGAGGATCCCGCCCTCGATGAGATTGTCCTCCGCGGTAAAATCGACGTCGGGACGTACGTCCCTCAGTATTTCAAGCAGCTTTTCCATTTATCTGCTCTCCTGTTTCATGTTTTCAAGCGCGAGCCGGTTTATCTTTCCGTTCGGTGTGAGCGGCATTTCGTTCAGTTTTATTATCCTGCCGGGGACCATATACCCGGGGAGGCGGTCCCTCATCCCGGCGCCGAGCGCGTCCGGCTCCGCCTCGCCGGTGAAGAACAGGAGTATCCTGCGCTTTCCGGCGTCGTAAACGCAGGCGCAGAGGGCGACGCCGGGAAACCCGGCGGCGGTGATCTCTATCTCGCCGGGCTCTATCCTGTGACCCATGTGTTTTATCTGGCGGTCCTTCCGGGATATGAAGACGAGATCGCCCTCACTGTCATACTTCGCGAGATCGCCCGTCCTGTATATTTTTTCGGGGTAGGAGCCGTTCAGGGGATTCTGCACGAATGCGGCCTCCGTCCTTTCGGGATCGTTGTAGTATCCGAGCGTGAGCGCGGTGCCGCGCACGCAGATCTCGCCCTCCTCGCCTTCCCCGGCGACGGTCCCGTCGGGCTTCAGAAGTATTATTTCCCGGTTGGGAAACGGCTTTCCGATCGGAATCGTCTCATCCTCGGAAAACTCCCGCCCGCATCTGTAAAAGCAGCACATCCCGGTGGTCTCGGTCGGGCCGTAAAGGTTTGTGAAGCTCGCCCCGGGGAGCGCCCGGAACCACCTGTTGAACTGTTTCACGGGAAAGACCTCCGAGCCGAAGGCGACGGTGCGGAGATATTCGGGCTTAACGACCGAGAAGGTGTCGAACGCGCTTATCATGGTAAGGGCGGGCGCCGCCCAGCAGATCGTGTTTATTCTGTTTTCGTTCAGATAATTGACGAGCGCGACGGGCGTCGTGAAGAGCCTTTTCGGAATGAGGAAGGTCGTCGCCCCGAACATGAGAGTCGGGTAAAGCTCGTTCAGACACGCGTCGAAATAGAGCGGCGACTGATTCCCGAAAACAGTGTCCTCCGAAAAGCCGAGCGTTTCGGACAGCCTCGTGACGTAGTCGACGACCGATCTGTGACAGGCGCAGACGCCTTTCGGCACGCCCGTCGAGCCGGACGTGAAAACCACGTATATCGGATCGGTGTCGATCGCTTTCCGGTAAATGAGATCGAGCGCCTCGTCGTCGGTCCCGCCGCCCGAAAGGATCTCGTCGATGGTGATCGCGCGTCCGCCTCTCAGGTCGAGCTTTCCCGCGGCCTCTGCCGTTTCTCCGTCGCAGATCACAAGCGGCGTCATGATATTTCCGAGTATCAGATCGACCCGGGCGGAAGGCATGTCGAGGTCAAGCGGGACGTAAAAGCATCCCGCGCGGATCACGCCGAAAAACGCGGCGATCTCCCGGGGGGATCGTTTCATAAAAACGGCGACGGGGCGGCGGCAGATCCCGTTTTCGTGCAGGAACGTCCCGACCGTCCGGCTTATCCGGTCAAGTTCCGAAAAAGTCAGCCGTTCGTCCTCCGAACAGAACGCGGTCTTTCCGGGAAAGCGTTCCGCCGCGGATATCAGATATGAGATGACGTTGTTGTTCATAATGGCCGTCTCCCGGCGGGGACTGTCGGATCCCCGGGAAATTGCAATCGTTTGTCCGGCGTGACGCGCGGGCGTCACTCGCCGCGGCGGTCGCCGTCAGGGCTGTAAACCGTCGCCCTCTCGTCCCTCTCCCTGCGGTTTCGTTCGTCTTCCCGCAGGTTTCTTATCAGAATATAGATCAGAAGGCCCGCGACAGCGAGAAAAACGAGTATTCCCGCCGCGATAACGATAACGACAAAAAGCCTGAAAGACATTTACTGCACCTTCATTGATTTTTTCATATTATATCATCCGCCCGGGTTAAAGTCAAGTGCGGCTATAATTCATTATTTCTGAATATTTTTATATTTGCCCCTTGACACCGCGCCGATTTTGTGTATAATTATCCATGTTGAATGAAATTTCCATCCGAAAGGCAGTTAAAATGAAAAGCAAAGAAGGCATAAAGAAGATAGTTCTCGCCTATTCCGGCGGGCTCGACACGTCGATAATAATCCCGTGGCTCAAGGAAAACTACAACGATCCCGAAATAATCGCGGTATCCGGAAACGTCGGGCAGGCCGACGAGCTCGAGGGGCTTGAGGAAAAAGCCATAAAGACCGGCGCGTCAAAGCTCATTATCGCCGACCTCACCGACGAGATGGTGGACGACGTTATTATTCCCGCCATGAAAATGGGCGCAAAATATGAAAAATACCTCCTCGGCACGGCCTTCGCCCGCCCGGTCATCGGCAAGAAGATCGCCGAGATCGCGCTGGCCGAGGGCGCGGACGCCATCGCCCATGGGTGCACCGGCAAGGGCAACGATCAGGTGCGCTTTGAGCTGGCGATTGCGCGTTACGCGCCCAACATGCCCGTCATCGCGCCGTGGCGCGAGTGGGAGATCAAGTCCCGTGACGAGGAGATCGACTACGCCGAGGCGCACAACGTTCCGCTCAAAATAAGCCGCGAGACGAATTATTCGAAGGACAAGAACCTCTGGCACCTCAGCCACGAGGGGCTGGATCTCGAGGACCCGTCGAACGAGCCGGATTACGACAAGCCCGGTTTCCTCGAAATGGGCGTATCTCCCTTCAAGGCGCCGGACGAGCCGACCTACGTGACGATAGATTTTGAGGCGGGCGCGCCCGTAGCCCTCGACGGCGAGAAGATGAAGGCGAGCAAGATCATCGAAAAGCTCAACGAGATCGGCGGCAAAAACGGCATCGGGATCATCGACATCGTCGAAAACCGCCTGATCGGAATGAAGGACAGGGGCGTTTACGAGACACCCGGCGGCACGATACTCTATTTTGCTCACGAACAGCTCGAGATGCTGACGGTCGATAAGGAGACGCTCCATCTGAAACAGAAGCTCGCCGTTGACTTTGCCGATCTCATATACAACGGCAAGTGGTTCACTCCTCTCCGCGAGGCGATGACCGCCTTTGCCGACAAGTCGAACGAGCACGTAACGGGCTCGGTAAAACTCAGGCTTTACAAGGGCAATATCATCCCGGCGGGCACGACGTCTCCCTTCTCCCTTTATTCCGAGGATCTCGTCACCTTCGGGGAATCAGATTACGATCAGGGTCAGGCAGAGGGCTTCATAAACATCTGGGGCCTTCCGACAACCGTTCAGGCCCTGCTTGAGAAAAAAGGAAAGCTCTGATGTCCCGCAAAATGTGGGCGGGCAGGACGGACGGGAAAACCTCCGCCGCCGCCGACGATTTCAATTCATCGATACGCTTCGACTGCCGGATGTATGAAGAGGATATAAGGGGGTCTGCCGCCCACGCGGCGATGCTCGCCGACTGCGGAGTTATCTCGCGCGAAGACTCCGAAAAGATCCTCGCGGGGCTCGACGGCATCCTCTCGGATCTGCGCTCCGGAAAGCTTGAGATCGACCCGGGCGCCGAGGACATACACATGTTCGTGGAATCCGTCCTGACGGAACGCGTCGGCGAGCCGGGAAAGCGGCTTCACACCGCGCGTTCGCGCAACGATCAGGTCGCGCTCGACATGCGCATGTATCTGAAAAAAGAGATAAACGTGATCTCGGCCGCCGTGAAGGAGCTCATCGAAGCGCTGATGACCCGAGCCGAAGAAAACGCCGGGACAGTCATGCCGGGCTACACCCATCTGCAAAGGGCGCAGCCCGTTACGCTGGGGCATCATTTCATGGCGTACGCCTATATGCTGCTCCGTGACCTCGGCCGTCTCTCCGACGCCCGCCGGAGGACCGACGAGTGCCCCATCGGATGCTGCGCTCTCGCCGGCACGACCTTCCCGACCGACAGGGTTTCGGAGGCCGCCGCGCTCGGCTTTTCGGGGGTCGCGATGAACAGTCTCGACGGGGTTTCCGACCGGGATTTCTGCGTCGAGCTGCTTTCGGCGATCTCGATGATAATGATGCATCTCTCGCGTCTTTCGGAAGAGCTCGTTCTCTGGAGCTCATGGGAGTTCGGGTTCATAGAGCTCTCTGACGCCTATACGACCGGCTCGAGCATAATGCCGCAGAAAAAGAACTCCGACATGGCGGAGCGCACCCGGGGCAAGACCGGACGGGTCTACGGCGACCTCGTTTCGCTGCTCACGACGCTGAAAGGTCTGCCGCTCGCGTATAACAAGGACATGCAGGAGGACAAGGAGAGCGTCTTTGACGCGATCGACACCGTTCTCGCCTGCCTTCCCATCATGACGGGGATGATAAGCACCCTGACGGTCAGGCGCGAAGCCCTCGAGGCGGCGGCGAAAAAGGGCTTTATCAACGCGACGGACCTCGCCGACTATCTCGTCGGGAAGGGCGTCCCGTTCCGCGACGCCTACAAAATCTCGGGCGGGCTGGTCTCAAAATGCAGTTCGGAGGGCAGGACGCTCGAGGATATCGGGCTTGACGAATTCCGCGCCGTGTGCCCGGGCGCCGACGAAAAGATCTACGAGGCGCTCGACCTCGGGAACTGCGTGAACCGCCGCGCCGGCGTGGGAGGGCCCTCCCCCGCCTCGGTGATGAAACAGATCGCCGACGTGAAAGAAAAGATCAAAAAATACTGATTAAACTCCCCGGAAAAAACCGGGGAGTTTTATTTCGGAAGGTGAATTATACTATCAAGTGCAACAGCAAAAAAAGAATTGAAGATCATACGGATCTCTGGTAGAATAGAGTCACGACACACCAAGCTACAAAGGAGAGATCCGTATGAACTACACACATCTTACCATAGAAGAGAGGATT
>JAFTDQ010000006.1 GCA_017454075.1 Clostridia bacterium | reverse complement strand
GATACCCTATCCTTCCGGCGGCCTCGAGCGCCTCGTCCTCTGTGAGGACGGACGTCCCGACGGGCCGCTTTATGCCGTATTTTTCAAGGAGCTCGTCAAAGCGCTCCCTGTCCTCGGCAAGATCTATGCCCGACGCCGACGTCCCGAGTATGCGGACGCCGTTTTCCGACAGATATTTGGTCAGCTTTATCGACGTCTGACCTCCGAAGGCGACGACTACCCCGACGGGATTTTCCGCCTTTATGACGTTCATCACGTCCTCGGGCGTCAGAGGCTCGAAATATAGCCGGTCGGCTGTGTCGAAATCCGTCGAGACGGTCTCCGGGTTGTTATTGATGATCGCGACGTCGTAGCCGAGCGAGCGAAGCGTCATCACGCAGTGAACGGAAGAATAGTCAAACTCAATACCCTGCCCGATACGTATAGGTCCCGAGCCGAGCACGATTATGACCGGTCTTCCGCTCCGCCCGAAAGCCCTTGACTCGCAGCGACCGTCGTATGAAGAGTAAAAATACGGCGTCTCGGCGGAAAACTCCGCCGCGCACGTGTCGACCATACGGTAAACCGCGTCGCGGTGATATTTACCGACGTCCGTCCCAGTGATCTCCGACAGCGCCCTGTCCGTATAGCCGAGGCGTTTCCCTTCCTCGTATTCCTCCCGGCTTATGTCCCTGTCCTTTACGCTGTTTTCAAAATCGGCAAGTTTTTTTAGCTTGAACAGGAAAAATCTGTCGATTTTTGTGATCTCGAAGATCGTGTCGATCGGAACCCCGGTCTTTACGGCTTCAAATACCGTGAATATCCTCTTGTCGTCTATGACCGAAAGGCGCTTTATAATATCGTCTTCTCCGGAATACGGCAGGTTAAGCGTCTCAGTTTTGAGTTCCGCTCCGCGCACCGCTTTAAGAAGCGCCGATTCGAAGTTTACGGAGATGGACATCACCTCTCCGGTCGCCTTCATCTGAGTCCCGAGCTTCCGGCTCGCGCCCTCGAACTTTTCGAAGGACCATTTCGGGAGCTTTACCACGACGTAGTCGAGCGCCGGCTCGATACAGGCGCAGGTCTTTCCGGTTATTTCGTTCTTTATCTCGTTCAGCCGGTAGCCGAGCGCGATCTTCGTCGAGATTTTGGCTATCGGATACCCCGTCGCCTTACTTGCCAGAGCCGAGGAGCGCGACACTCTCGGGTTGACCTCTATAACCGCGTAATCGAAACCGTCCGGGCTGAGAGCGAACTGACAGTTGCATCCCCCGACTATACCGAGGGACGTCACTATGTCGATCGCCGCAGATCGGAGCATCTGAAACTCTTTATCGGAAAGCGTGAGCGTCGGGGCGACGACGATGCTGTCTCCCGTATGGACGCCGACGGGGTCGACGTTTTCCATCGAACAGACGGCGATCGCGTTTCCGTCCGCGTCGCGCAGGGTCTCGAACTCTATTTCTTTCCAGCCGTATACGTATCTCTCGACGAGGATCTGAGTGATCGGCGACGCTTCGAGACCCGTCGCAGCGGCGGCTTTCAGCTCGTCTTCGTTATACGCGACGCCGCCTCCGCTGCCTCCCAGCGTGAAGGCAGGGCGCACGATAACGGGATAGCCGATCTCATCCGCTATCCTGAGTGACGCCCCGACGTCGTTTGCTATCTCCGAAGGGATGACCGGCTGACCGTTCCTCTTCATTTCGCAGCGGAAAAGACTTCTGTCCTCCGCCTTGTCGATCGCGTCCGTGTCCGTTCCTATAAGTCTGACGTTCTGTTCTTTCAGAAATCCGCTCTTGAAGAGTTTCATCGCGAGATTGAGCGCGGTCTGACCGCCGAGCGTAGCAAGCAGTCCGTCCGGCTTCTCTTTTTCGATGATACGCCTGAGCGTCGTCTCGGTCAGCGGCTCGAGGTATATTTTGTCGGCCATGACGCTGTCCGTCATTATCGTCGCCGGGTTGGAGTTGACGAGGACGACCTCGACCCCTTCCTCGCGGAGCACGCGGCAGGCCTGAGCTCCCGCATAGTCGAACTCCGCCGCCTGTCCGATGACTATCGGTCCCGAGCCGATGAGCAGGACTTTTTTTATCGTATTATCCCTCGGCATGTCCGATACCCTCCTTCATCAGGGCGATAAATCTGTCAAACAGGAATTCCGTGTCGTGCGGTCCGGCGCAGGCCTCCGGATGGAACTGTACCGAAAACGCGTGTTTTTCGGGATAGTCAACCCCTTCGCAGGAGCCGTCGTTGGCGTTTACATAAGATACGTTCCCTTCTTTCACGGTGTCGGCGATGACCTCGTATCCGTGATTCTGCGTCGTTATGTACGTTCTGCCGGTTCCTGTCGCTGTGACGGGCTGATTAGCTCCCCTGTGACCGTATTTGAGCTTCCCGGTAGATGCGCCGGAGGCAAGCGCCATAAGCTGATGCCCGAGGCATATCCCGAACGCGGGGATTTTCCCGAGCATTTTTCTTATCTGTTCGATCTCAAACGTGTTTTCGGCGGGATCTCCGGGGCCGTTGCTCAGCATAAGACCGTCAAAGCCGCCCGAAAGGACAGTCCCGGCCTCCGTACCCGCCGGAAAAACCGTCACGCGGCAGCCCCTTTTCGTGAGTTCTCTTACTATATTCCCTTTTGCCCCGTAGTCGATAAGCGCGACCGAATAATTTGCCGGGCCTTCCGGTTCCGACACCGAAACTCCGCCGCACGTGACCGATCTTACGGCGTTCCTCACTGAATAGTCTTTCAGTTTTTTGACGTCGAAACACGGATCGCCGGTTATCGCCGCGTTCATTGTGCCCCGCTCCCTGACCGTCTCGGTGACTGACCTCGTATCTATCCCGCAAAGCCCCGGTATCCCCTCGGCTTTAAGAAATTCGTCGAGCGTTCTTTCGCATCTGAAATTGGATGGCTCGTCGCATTTTTCGCGCACCACAAAACCGAAAAGAGCCGGCCTGCCCTCGTGATCCGATGAGATATCCCCGTAATTTCCTATAAGCGGAAAAGTCATGACGACGATCTGACCGTAATAGCTCGGGTCGGTGATGGTTTCGATATATCCGCACATTCCGGTTGTAAAGACAAGCTCGCCGACGCTCTCCTTCTCGCATCCGAAAAGCTCTCCCTCGTATCTGTCTCCGTTTTCGAGAATCAGATATCCTTTTTTACCGTTCATTTTTTTGCCCCTGTTTTTCAGTTTCGGTATATTATATCACTGTTCGGCGCCGATGTCAACAGAAAAATCAATAAATATCCGCCCGCAGTGAATAAATATTCACGCGAGCGGATATATGACGTTGTGTATCTTTCGAGCGCCGCGGGGATCACGCCGCCGTTTCTCCCCTGTCCTCCCGACCGCCGAGATCGTCGAGCATTTTTTCTTTTATGATTTCGCCGAGTTCGTTCGTCAGGTGACCGGCCGCCTTTTCCGCCGGGATCACGTCGATTATCCTTAAAATGATCTTCGTGCTCCTGAACGGGTAGCGTTTCTTTACTTTGTCGGAGTTTCTGACCGTCATGACGACGACCGGCACGCCGGCCTTCTGCGCTATCCTGAGCACGCCGCTGTGAAACGGCAGAAGTTTCCCGGTACGGCTTCTTGTCCCTTCGGGATAAACGCAGACCGACGCCTGATCTGTTTCGATAAGTTCTGCCGCCGTGTTTATCGTCGCGGCGGACGACAGCGGATTGCTTCTGTCGATCGGCATAAAACAGCAGCGGCGGACGATCCTACCGAAGATAGGTATTTTCAGGTTTGCCTGTTTCGAAATAAAGGCAAGATCCCTGTCCCTCATTACCTGCCAGGTCACTATGGGATCAAAGTTCGAAAGGTGATTGCTGACAAGCAGAAATCTTCCGTCCGGGAGCTTTTCGCGCCCTTCGATCACTATCTTTACCCTGACTATGAACATGGAGATCCCGGTCGCGACGTATAAAATTCTCCTGAAAAACCCGCTCTGAGTCATATACTGCTTTTTCGGATCGACAAAACGCGAGCAAACGAAACAGAAAAGAATACCGAGGGCAAGAAGTCCGGCCGCGGACGCGGCCGCGATGACAATAACGTAAAGCACGATTTTCAATGTAAAATCACCCCGCCGATAAAAAATCTGATCCCGACAAGAATCAGTATTATGCCTCCGATGAGACCTGAGCGGCGTTCCGCAATCCCGCCTATCTTCCGGCCGGCAAAAAAGCCGGCGAGACAGACGGCAAACGTCACTATCCCGATCACGGCCGATTCGGTGAGGACATAGAGAAAACTCATTTCCGCCATCGTCGGCCCGACGGACAGCGCGTCGATCGACGTCATCAGAGCCGCGTAGAGAGCTCCCGCGATCCCCGGCTTTACCGCCGTCTCACCGCCGTCTTGCTTAAACGATTCGCAGATCATTTTTATTCCGAGAAGGATCAGAACTGAGGCGGCGATCCACGGTACGGCCTTTTCGATCACAGAAACAAGTCTTACGGATACGCTTACGATCAGCCAGCCGATCATCGGCATTATCATCTGAAACGCACCGAAGGTACCGGAGAGCGCGAGGGCGCGGCGCCGGTTTGTTCCGCTTTGGGAGAGCCCGGTCGCGACGGACACGGCAAACGCGTCCATCGCGAGCGCGCATCCGAGCAGAAACGCGTCAACAAAAAAACTCAGATCCATAATCAGTCTTAAAAGCGGCCCCCGTCGGGGACGGGGGCCGCAGACGGTTTTTACTGTCAGTCGGCAAGGCCCATGGCCTTTCTGACCTCCTCGTTTATCATTACGGCGTCGGGAGTACTGTCGAGATCGTCGTAATAACGCACCGGTACGTCGAAGATATAGAGCCGGAACTGAAGCATTGTCACGTTCGTGAATCCCGTGCTTCCCATCATGGCGATGAGCTCGCCCGCTTCGACTATATCTCCGGTCTTTTTGGCGGTGTCCGAGAGATGCATGTACATCGATTTCAGCCCCGCGCCGTGATCGATTATAATAATCTTTCCGCTGTGGGTCGTTTCACCGACAAACGTCACCTCGCCGGGGAGACAGGCGAAGACGTCCTTGCCGCCCGAGGACGTGAAGTGAACGCCTTTGTTCCAGTACCACCTGCTTCCGGCGTTGTTGAGTATCATCTTGATACCGAATCCGTACTTGATCTTGCCCTTTGCCGGAGCGTTTATGAGATTATCCTGAATCCAGTAGATATTACCGGATTCTTTTGTCAGATACGGCTGGACTTTATTTTTGAAGTCAGTCTGTGCGTTATCTGAATTATAGGTGTTAAT
>JAFTDQ010000099.1 GCA_017454075.1 Clostridia bacterium | reverse complement strand
CGCCGCGCGGTAAATGGCTTCAAGGACTCCGTCCCTGATCTCCGTCGGCACGACGATGAGCAGAAGCTCCTTGTCCGACTGGATCGTGATCCCGAACTCTTCCTCGGCGGTTTTGTTTGCCGTTCCGCGGCCTCTGAGTACCGTGCCGCCCCGCGCGCCTGCCTCGCGCGCGGCGTCCATCACGGTTTCGGAAAAGCCCGAGTTCACTATACATACGATCATCTGATGACTTGTTTCGTTCATGTTTCCTCCGCTTGTCCCTTCCGGCATTTCAACTTCACGAGAACGTCTCGTCCCCGGCGAGAAAGCCGAACAGATTCTTTCCGATAACGCTTGACATCGGTATCAGAAACGCCTCGCCCGGGCCGTAGCGCGCCGAGCTGAAGCGCTTTTCGAGAGAATCGGCGACTTTGTCGATTATATCGAGGCGGATCACGCTTATTATCGCCGAGAGCTCGGCGTCGTCGAGCCCGAATGCGCTGACTATCCCGGCGTCGCTGAGCTTTTTCGCTTTAGTCACGTACTGGAGATTCACCCCGTACGACTGTATGAGGTCCATATAGTATTCGGACCTTTTTCGCTCGACGACGGTCAGCAGGACTCCGAGCTTTATCGGGGCGGTGAGCCCGTGCTCGGGGGGCGTTTTCGGCCTCGGCGGCGCGGGTTCGTTTATCGGTTCTTTTTTATTTTTTTTCATCTTCGGTCACCACGTTCGGAAGTATCAGAAATAGATGATCTGCGCGTCGTCCGCCGAGCGGATGTTCTTTATCGCGCGTCGTCTCCTGAGCTCCGAGCTTATAACGGCGCGGAAACCGAGGAGCTGGATCGTTATCGGCGGCGTCATCGCGACCATCGCGACGACTCCGAAGCCGTACTGAAGCGCGCCGCCCTCGCCTCTCAGGGCGACGCAGGCGCCGATCGCAAGGGGAAGGATGAATCCCGACGTGAGCGGTCCGCTCGCGACCCCGCCCGAGTCGAACGCGATCGCCGTATAAATCTTCGGCACGAAAAACGACAGTCCGAGGGAGAGCAGATATCCCGGAATGAGGTAGAACAGCAAAGAGAATCCGAGCGCCATGCGAATAAGCGACAGCGCGATCGAGATACCCACGCCGACGGCGAGCGCGGCGAGCATCTCCGAGCGCTTCACGGTCCCTCCGGTCACGTTTTCGACCTGGCGGTTAAGGACGTGGACCGCCGGCTCGGCAAGCGCCGCGGCCGTGCCGAGCACAAAGCCGACGAGCGCGAGAGGAACGGTCCCCGCCGAGGCGATCTCGGCGCCGATCTTGTATCCGACGGGCATGAAACCGACCGTTACGGCGACAAGGAATATAACGAGGCCGGCAAAGGTGTAGAGGATCCCGATCCCCATCTGTATAAGTTTTCGGGGCGGAAGCCTGAGAAACGATATCTGAAGGACGGCGAAAATGACGGCTATCAGGACGAGCGAACGCGCGACCTCGAGCGACGTCGAGCCGAGCAACCCCCCGATCCTGTTCATAAGAGGCACGTCGGGAGAATAATCCGGCACCGAATAGGCGGCCGTTCCGCTCGACGTGAGCGTGAGCGCCAGCACGGCGGCGACGGGGCCGACTGAGCAGAGAGCCACGAGCCCGAAGCTGTTTTCGTCCGCCTTCCGTCCGCCGAGCGTGAGCGCGATCCCCGATCCGAAAGCCATTATGAACGGCACGGTTATCGGTCCGGTAGTCACCCCGCCGGAGTCGAAAGAAAGGGGAATGAGCGCACCGCCTCTGATTTCGGCGAGCAGTGAGGAGAAGGCGAAAAGGACCATGTAGAAGAACATGAGTATCGGCGTGACGTCATGCCGTCTCAGTATCTTGACGACCCCGATCGTAAGGAAAACGCCGACGCCGGCGCCTACCGAGACGATGAGCACCGTCCCGTTCATCACGCCGCCGATCTGACCGGCGAGCACCGAAAGATCGGGCTCGGCGACAGTCACGGTGAACCCTATGAGAAATGCCGCGATGAGCAGAAACACCGGCTTTTTGGTTTTTGTCAGACCCTCGGCGGAGTGCTCGCCCATCGGGGTCATTGCCATGTCTGCGCCGAGGTTGAAGAGCGCGATCCCGATTATCAGGAAGACCGCGCCGGCGCAGAACACGCCGACCTCGCTCCACGTCAGGGTGACGAGAGGAGTCAGCGCGAGGACAAGTATTATCGCAAGAACCGGAAGGACCGAAAACAGCGCCTCGCCGAGTTTTGAAACAAGATTCTTTCTCATACCTGTTATTATAGCAGATAAGCCGCCGCGTGTCAATCTCGCCGCTTGATTTTTGGCTCGCCCGGTGGTATAATCGGATGCGGAAAAAATCAGAAGAGGATTGTGAAAAATGATAAAAATCGCGATCGACGGGCCTTCCGGCTCGGGGAAAAGCACGCTTGCAAAAAACCTGTCAAAGGCCCTCGGGATAATATACGTCGATACCGGAGCGCTTTACCGCGCGATCGGGCTGCACGCCGTGAGAGCCGGGGTCGATCTTTCCCGCGCGGAGTCCGCCGCGCCGCTTCTCTGCGAAGCCGAGGTGGGTTTCCGCCACGTTGACGGGGCGCAAAGGGTATATCTTGACGGCGAGGACGTGACCGGGCTCATCAGAACGCCGGAGGTCTCGATGGCCGCGTCCGCGGTCTCGGCGGTCCCCGAGGTCCGCGCCCGTCTGCTTTCGCTTCAGCGCGATATAGCGAAGGAGCACGACGTTGTGATGGACGGACGGGACATCGGGACGGTCATTTTCCCGGACGCCGACGTGAAGATCTTCATGTGCTCCGACGAGACCGCCCGCGCCGAGAGGAGATTCGAGGAGCTTTCGGGCAAAGGAATAGAGATATCGAAAGAACGCGTAGCCGAGGAGCTTGCCGAGCGGGACAAAAACGACTCTGGCCGCAGCATCGCGCCGCTCGTGCCCGCGGCGGACGCCGTCTGGCTCGACAATTCAAAGCTCGAGCCTGATCAGACGCTGTCCGTAGCGCTCGGGATAATACGCGGAAAGCTCTCGGGAAAGGGAATCTCCTGACGTGGAGATAATAATCGCGAAAAACGCCGGCTTCTGTTTCGGCGTGAAGAGGGCGGTCGACGAGGTCACGCGTCTCGCGCGCGAAGGCGGGGCGAGAATAAGGACCGTCGGCGAGCTGATACATAATCCGGGCGTTCTCCGTGAGCTCGAAGGGCTCGGAGTTGTCCCGATCGACGCCGACTCGGCGGAGCGCGAGGCGGCGGCTGCGGCGGCTGCCGGGGAGCGGGTCGATTTCGTCATCCGGACCCACGGGGTCGAAAAAAGCGCGGAGGATAAGCTTTACGGTCTTGCCCTGAAATACGGCTGCGTTGAGGTGAAGGATCTCACCTGTCCTTACGTGAAAAAGATACACCGTATCGCCGAGGAAAATCCGGATGCGCGTCTGCTCGTTTTCGGAGACCCGGCCCACCCCGAGGTGAAGGGGATAGTCAGCCGCGCGGGGACGAAGGGATTTACCGTTCTGACGTCGGAACGGGATCTCGACGGCGCGGAATCGACCGACGAGCCGGCCGTTTTCGTCTCACAGACGACCCAGAGCACCGAAAAACTGGCTTTTTTACAAAAAAGATTGTCCGCGGTCTTTACAAACTCAAAAAAATATGATACAATATGCAGAGTGACTGAAAACAGGCAGAGGGAAGCGGCGGAGCTCGCGTCCGGATGCGACCTTATGCTTGTTATCGGAAGCAGGCAGAGCTCGAACACGGTTAAGCTTTACGAGATATCAAAATCGATCCTCAGCGAAACGTATCTCATCGAGAAGCCGGGCGATCTGCCGGACAATTTAAATCTTCACCGCAGAACAGGGATAACGGCGGGAGCGTCGTCCCCGATGCGGCTGATACGGGAGGTAATAGAAACCATGAGCGAAAACATCAACGAAGTAACTTCTTCAAAGGATTTCGCCGAAATGATCGAAAATTCGATGAAAATATTGCATGCGGGGGATGTGGTCAGCGGTGTCGTATCGGCGGTCTCGGGCAATGAGCTCCACGTGGACGTCGGCGCGAAAGTCACGGGCGTCATCACCGCGGAAGAGGCGGCCGTCGAGCCGGGAACAAAGCTGTCTGACGTCTACAAGGTGGGCGACAGCATCGACGCGATAGTGACAAAGGTCAACGACCGTGAGGGAGTCGCCGACCTGTCGAAAAAGCGCGTGGACGCCATCATCCGCCGCCGCAGGCTCGCCGAGCTCCGCGACAGCGGCGAAATAGTCGAGGGCGAGGTAGTCGCCGTCAACAAGGGCGGCGTCGAGATCAGCTTTGAGGGCTCGCGCATCTTCGTTCCGGCCAAGAACACCGGGATCCCGCGCTCCGGCGATCTTTCGACGCTCGTCGGTCAGAAGAAGAGATTCAAGATCAAAGAGATCGAGGAAGGCCGCCGCGGAGGCGCCGTCGGAGACATCTCGTGCGTCGAGCGCGCAGAGCGCAAGGCGAAGGTCGAGGAGTTCTGGCGCAATATCGAGATCGGCAAGTTCTATGAGGGCGAGGTCAGGTCGATCACCTCGTTCGGTGTGTTCGTCGACCTCGGCGGAGTGGACGGTATGATCCATTCGTCCGAGCTTTCCTGGACTCACATCAAATCGCCCGCCGACGTCGTTTCGGTCGGCGACATTGTACGCGTGTTTGTCAAGGACGTCGATATCGAGAAGAAGCGCATTTCCCTCGGCTTCAAGACCGAGGAGACGAACCCCTGGAATATTTTCAAAGCGAATTATTCCGTCAACGACATAATCAAGACAAAGATTGTCAGCATCGCGGATTTCGGCGCCTTTGCCGAGATCATCCCCGGTGTCGACGGTCTCATCCACATCTCACAGGTGTCGGATCACAAGGTCGGATCGGTCTCCGAGGTCCTGAAAAAGGGTCAGGAGGTCAACGCCGAGATAACCGCCATAAACGACGAAAAGCATCAGGTCGCCCTTTCCATAAGAACGCTCCTCGAGCAGGAAAAGGCGGCGATGAGCGAGGTCGTTCCGGCTGACGAAGACGCCGGAGACGAAGAAACCGTCGCTTATTCGACGGACGACGTTCCTGCCGCAGCTGAGGAAGCTCCCGACGGCGGGGAAGGCGAGAACTGAAAACAAAAGGAACCGGAGGCGCGAGCCGCCGGTTTCTGATTTCCGAGGTGAACAAATGAAAAAAACGGTTTCATACGCGGCGCGTTTCACGGCGCTCGTCCTCGCGCTCCTGATGTGCGCCGGTGCGATGACGGGATGCGTTTATAAGCTCATTTTCGGCTCGTCGGGGGCAAAGCTGTTCGGCGAAAAAGTCAAACTCTCCCGCTCGGAAAGCCTGGGACATCTTTCGTACCCGGCGCCCGAGGGTTTCCGTCCCATCGAAGGTCCGTACGGCAGCTCGATAACTTACGAGATGAAGGACGAGGACGAAGAGGTTGCGTTTTACGTTCAGATCGAAAAGCATTCGGTACTCCTGAGTTTTTCCGACATGGAGGAGGACGCCGCTCTGATCGACGAGGACGACGTGGTCTCGACATACAGCGCAAAGCACAACGGAACGAAATGGGCGTTCATACGCTTTACCGGATATGACGACGTCGTTGACGGATACGTCGAATACACCGTCTGCTACGGGACGTACGACAGAATGGGCGTGCGGGAATGGTATAAGATCCTGTTCTGCAATACCGAGGAAAACGGCGGATTCGTCGACGCCTTCATGAAAAAGACAAAGATATCCTGAAAAACAGCCGCGCCGCGGACGTTCCGACGTCCGCGGCATATTTTTTTGGTCCGGAGGGCGGATCGCTTTCTTTTTCCCTTGACAAAAATAAAAAATGTGATATAATCTTAAAGTTAATAATTCGGGTATTGTGCCCGTGGAAGCATAAAAGGAGGGCTTTCAATGGCTCATTTATGCGAAGCGGCCGTTCTCCAGATCAACGAGATCTGCGACAGATACGTAAACGAAACAACGCCGCTCATGATGATCCTCAGCGATATCCAGAGAGAGTACGGATATATCCCGCTCGAGGTTCAGGAAATCGTTTCGGAAAGAACGGGGATCAGCGTCGCCGAGATCTACGGCGTCGTCACCTTCTATTCGTTCTTTTCTCTCGTTCCGAACGGCAAGTACGTGATCGGCTGCTGCCTCGGTACCGCCTGCTACGTTAAGGGCGCACAGCAGGTCATTGACAAGTTCGGAGAGCTGCTCGGCATAAAGGCCGGGCAGACGACTTCCGACGGGCTTTTCACGATAGACGCGCTCCGCTGCATCGGCGCCTGCGCGCTCGCCCCCGCCGTTACGATAAACGGAAAGATATATCCCCGCGTGTCGGTCAGCGACGTTGAAAAAATCATAGCGGAATACAAGGATGCGGAGGCCTGACGAAATGATCAGAACGGTTGATGAACTTAAAAGCAGGATCGCGAAGGCCGAGGCCGAGCTCAGATCGAAATACGACGGTTCGGACAGCAAACGCTGGATAACGCTCTGCAGCGGCACCGGGTGCATCGCTTCCGGAGCCATGGGAGTAAAGGAACAGTTCGACGCGCTTATCAAAGAATACGGCGCGTCCGACAAGGTCGGCGTCCGCACGGTCGGATGCTTCGGACTTTGCTCACAGGGCCCGTTTGTCAGGATATATCCCGAGGATACGCTCTACGTGCTCGTAAAACCCGAAGACTGCCGCGAAATATTCGAAAAGGACATCCTCGGCGGACAGATCGTCGAGAGACTTCTCTATAAAGATCCCGTGACCGGAGAGCCGGTCTCGAAACAGGACGACATCGGTTTCTACGCAAAGCAGAGGAAGGTCGCGCTTCACGGCGTAGGGATAATAAATCCTGAGATCTTTGACGAGGCGCTCGGATGCGGCGCGTTCCAGGGACTTATCCGCGCGCTTTCGATGAGCAAGGCCGACGTTGTCAAAGAAGTGCTCGATTCCGGGCTCCGCGGCCGCGGCGGCGGCGGATTCCCGACCGGAAGAAAATGGATGTTCGCCATGAACGGAGACGGGCAGAAATACGTCGTATGCAACGGCGACGAGGGCGACCCCGGAGCTTTCATGGACAGGTCGGTGCTCGAGGACAATCCGCTTTCCGTTATCGAAGGAATGATGATAGCCGGCTACGCGATCGGCGCGACGCAGGGCTACTTCTACGTAAGAGCGGAGTATCCGCGCGCCGTGGCTCATCTCAAAAACGCGATAGCCATGGCTGAGGAAGAGGGCCTTCTCGGGGACGATATCCTCGGGACCGGGTTCTCGTTCCACGCTCACGTCCGTCTCGGCGCCGGCGCCTTCGTCTGCGGCGAGGAGACCACGCTGCTCAATTCCATAGAGGGACAGCGCGGGATGCCGCGTCCCCGTCCTCCGTTCCCCGCGGTCAAGGGTCTGTGGGGACGTCCCACCGTCGTGAACAACGTCGAAACGCTCGCGTGCGTGCCTTACGTTCTCCGTGAGGGCGCGGCGGCCTTCGCATCCTGCGGGACCGAGCGCTCGAAGGGAACCAAGGTGTTTGCCCTCGGCGGAAAGGTCAAGAACGTCGGTCTTGTCGAGGTCCCGATGGGGACGACTCTCCGCGAGCTCATATTCGACATAGGCGGCGGCATACCCGGAGGAAAGAAATTCAAGGCGATCCAGACCGGCGGACCTTCCGGCGGATGTCTCACCGAAAAGGACCTTGACGCCGAGATCGACTTTGACAACCTCGTCGCGAGGGGCTCGATGATGGGCTCCGGCGGCGCCATCGTCATGGACGAGGACAACTGCATGGTCGAGGTCGCAAAGTTCTATATGGAGTTCATCTGCGACGAATCCTGCGGCAAATGCACCCCCTGCCGTATCGGCACCAAGAGGATGCTTGAATATCTCAAGAAGATCTGCGACGGCACCGCCGAGATGAGCGATCTCGATCAGCTCGAGCAGCTCGCCGAGGTGACGAAATCCAATTCGCTCTGCGCGCTCGGTCAGACGGCGGCAAACCCGATCCTCTCGACGCTCAAGCAGTTCAGGGACGAGTACGTCGCCCACATAGTCGAGAAGAGATGCCCCGCTCACGTCTGCAAGAATCTCATGCAGTACGAAATCGACAAGGACAAGTGCATCGGATGCGGTCTCTGCGCGAGAAGCTGCCCGGTCAACGCGATCGACAGGACCGATTACGTCGCTCCGGGTCACAGGCTCGCTTCGATGAGGATAGACCAGTCCAAGTGCATCAAGTGCGGAACCTGCATGGCGTCCTGCGCCAAGACAAAGGCAATCGAGAAGAAATAAGGAGAACGTCACAATGGCATTGATAAATATCAAAATCGAAGGTATCCCTTATCAGGTCGAGGACGGCATAACGATACTCGAGGCGGCAAAGGCCTGCGGATACGAGATCCCCACGCTCTGCGCCTTCAATCACGGCGAATGCAACCGCGGCTCCTGCCGCGTGTGCCTCGTTGAGGCGACCGGCGCTCGCGGGCTCGTGGCTTCGTGCGTATATCCGGTAAACGAAGGCATGGAGATAACGATCTCCTCCCCCAAGGCCGTCGCCGCTCGCCGCGCGTCGGTCGAACTCCTGCTTTCAAACCACAATCAGAACTGCCAGCAGTGCGATAAGAACGGCAAGTGCGAGCTTCTTCACGTGGCTCAGCTCACCGGCGCGAGAGAAGGGCAGTTTATCGGGGAGAAGACCCCGACCCATTACGACGATCTCACACCGACGATAGTCCGCGACACGTCAAAGTGTATCCTTTGCGGCAGATGCGTCGAACGCTGCAAGAACGCGCACGGCATCGGCATCCTCGGATTTGAAAACCGCGGATTCAACACGATAGTCGCCCCGGCGGAGAACAGAAGCTTCATCAACTCGCCCTGTATCATGTGCGGACAGTGCATAAACGTCTGCCCGACCGGCGCCCTTATGGAAAAGAGCGAGATCGACAAGGTCGACGAGGCCATGAAGGCCGGCAAGTATATCGTCGTTCAGACGGCCCCGGCGGTCCGCGCCGCGCTCGGCGAGGAATTCGGCATGAAGATAGGCACCCCCGTCACCGGAAAGATGGCGGCCGCCCTTCGCCGTCTCGGATTCAAGAAGGTCTTCGACACCAACTTCGCGGCCGACCTCAAGATAATGGAGGAGGCGACCGAGCTCCTGAACAGGATCAAGAACGGCGGCGTCCTGCCGATGATCACCTCCTGCTCGCCCGGATGGGTCAACTACGCCGAGTATTATTACGGCGATCAGCTCGCTCACCTTTCGACCTGCAAGTCTCCTCACGAGATGTTCGGCGCGATCCTCAAGACCTATTACGCCCGCAAGATCGGCGTGAAGCCCGAGGATATGTTCGTTCTTTCGATCATGCCCTGCTCCTGCAAGAAGTTTGAGAAGGGCCGTCCCGAAATGGAGGAAGAAGGCGGGCTCCGCGACGTCGACGCCGTTCTCACCACCCGTGAGCTCGGCCGTCTCATCAGACGTTCCGGCATCAATTTCGCCAAGCTTCCCGACGAGGACTTTGACAACGATATAGTCCACGACTACACCGGCGCAGGCGTCATATTCGGCGTCACCGGCGGCGTCATGGAGGCGGCGCTCCGTACCGCGTATTACGTTCTTACCGGCAAGGAGCGCGAGGGCATCGTGTTCAACGAGGTCCGCGGCTTCGAGAACATCCGCGAGGCGGAGTTCGACCTTGCCGGCGCGAAGATCAAGGTCGCCGTAACGAGCGGCATGAAGGGCGCGAAGGTCCTTCTCGATCAGATCCGCGAAGGCAAGTCGCCCTACACCTTCATCGAGATCATGGGATGTCCCGGCGGCTGCATCAACGGCGGCGGACAGCCCTACGTGAGGGAGGCCTTCCTTCCGAACGAGGACGACGACATCATGGACACCTATATTCAGAAGAGAGCGAACGCGCTTTATTCCGAAGACGAGCGTCAGGTGATCCGTCAGTCGCATAACAATCCGCAGATCCAGGCGCTTTACAAAGAGTTCCTCGGAGAGCCCAACTCGCATCTCGCGCACGAGCTCCTCCACACTCATTACAACGAGCACAGAGTCCGCTTCGACTGATAAACAGATAAACACAAAACTCCCGCGGGACGTCCCGCGGGAGATTTTGCGTTTTGCGGTATTTTTCCTGAAATTGACCAACGCAAATTAATCAAAAAAATACAATAGGGTTGACAAACGCAGAATATAGTGCTACAATAGAGACACGAACGTGACGGAGAACTCTATACAATATAAACCTTGTCTTCACCAGTCAGGCATAGAAAGGGAGGACTAAAATGAAAAATACATATTTAAAAAGGTTGATTGCGTTTGCACTGTTCATTTTGCTCGTATGTTTGTTCGTTTCGTGTCAGAACGCGCCGGTGATTCCCAGTTCGTCCGTTGATGATTCTTCCGTGACTTACAACGAAGAAACAGAAAAAACAATTCCCGATGTTCAGGTAGCAGGTCGAATCAGGGCTTCCGGGATAAAAAAACAACAGTTTGCGCCTGTCGTTGCCGATTGCCCCGAGCTTGCCAGATTTATAAATGATGACGCGCTTTACAGATTCGATTATACTCCGGACAAAGTATATAAGGTTTTCGAGGGAGAAGGTGATTTGAAGATAGATGCATACTACTTTATGTGTGCGCGTAGCGGAGAGAATGGGAGCGGGTTTTCCGTTTATCCTTCCGGGAATGAAATTAGGTACGATTTTGCAATAGTTGCCGGAGCGATGGACGGAGGATACGGATATTATCTTAAACTGAATAATTCAACCATAAATTTTCAGGATATAAAATTTGAAACGAGATATCTCGGACGTTTTCCTTCAGATGATCCGCTTTTTGATGTTTACATCGCATCCGTATCCTTCAAACTTGATCCAAAGCTGCCTGATATCGTCTCCGGAGATATGGATTTTTACTGTATGTCAGAACTTATCGGGGAGAACAAAAATAGGCAGGAATTCTTTTCCATTACGAAGTATTACGACGACGTTTATGTCTGGCATAACAAGCAGGGCAGATTGAGTGTGATAGAAGAACACCCCGAGATCGGCCGCGCGGAATATATGAAATATTTCAGAAAAAATCACGTGAACCGCAAGATGACGCTGCACACCGATGAGGAAAAGGGATATAAGACAGTTGCCGAATCCGGATGGGACGGCGAGATATTCACGGATACGAGGGCAAGAGTGTACCTGTCCGACGGACACAGCGAAATATACTACAAAATCGTTTACGATTTGTCAACATATCTGACGGACGGTTACTGCATGGTCGAATCAACCTACGAAGGCGACACGCAGCTTTCGCGTCTTGAAGATATCCACCCCGAGATCACAGATACGAATGATCTTGATTCGAAATTTCTCGTGACCAGAGTCCCCGTTTCCGAATAACGTATAAAATCAAAATCTCCCGCGGGACGTCCCGCGGGAGATTTTGCGTTTGATTTTAAACGTTTGCTTTTGTTGATGAAACGACGACGCCGATTATATCGAGCACCGCCTCGGCGATGAGCGCGACGGCGGCGAACTTAAAGGCGAGGTCGACCGCACCGAACGGGTTGAGGATTATCAGGACCCCGAGCCCGACCGAGATAACCGCGCCGAGGATGAGAAGGAACGCCCTCCCCGGGCCGGCGATCTTTTTGATCTCGAGCCACGCCCGGAACTTATAGAGACCTGAGATAATGAGGAAAATGCCGTAGATCACGGCGATCGTCGTGATCGCGCCCATGATGAGCTTCCTCCCGAGCGAGAAGAGGAGTCCGGCTGCGACGAGCAGCAGACCGATTATGAGCGCGGGCAGCGCCCCGTCCTCTCCGTTGTTTTTCGCGACGAGGGCTCTTATGAGATTGTAAATCCCTATCAGACCGAGCGCTATGCCGATTATGAGAAGCACGGTTTCGGTCACGCCTTCGGGATCTCTGAAAAGCATTACGCCGATGACTATTTCAAGCGCCGCGAAGAGCAGGACCGGAATGTTTTTAAGAAGCGTTTTCATCTGCTTTTCTCCTTGAAGTATATTGGCCTTTACCGCCGGATCCGCGGCGGTTTTTATACGTTTTCATAACGTCGTCGGCGATGTCCTTCCGACCCCTGCCGTAATCGACCTGTATCATGTCGAATCCCGGCGTGGAGTTGCCCTCGACGAGCACGGGACCGGACGGGGTGATCGCGACGTCCCAGCCGACGACCGTCATCTCCGGGATTACTCCCGACGCCGAGAGGACGAGCTCCCTTGTCCTGTCCCAGAACGGGATCTGAAAGCCGTCGAACTTTTCGCCCGTCACGGGATGGGAACTGTATCTCACGACGTCTTTGTCAAAGGCGTCGCCCTCCACCCGGCCGGTTTCTGAGTTCACGAGCATCCCCATCCCTCCGCTGTGAAAATTGTCGACGTCGTGACGTCCGTCTCCGACGCGGAGCGCAGCGTAGATTATTACAGGCTTTTCGGGATCGGCGACCGAGGTCATTATCCTCAGCGTGTTGACGCATCTCGGACAGAGCCGGGAGAGGTCGGGATGCTGCACTATAAGCTCCTCGAGTATTATCTTTTCCGAGCGGAGCTTTTCAAAGTATTTAGGGACTTCCCGGATATCTCCGGCGTTTTTAATGACGATCCCCTTGCCGCCCGTCCCCGAAAGCGGCTTTTCGATGAAATCCCGCGCTTTTGAAAGAAAGTCTTTAAGACCTGCCGCGTCCCCTTCATCGGGAATGAACATGAGCCGGTTCATATAATCGCGGTATTTTTTATAGAACTCCGCTTTGCTCGCGAAGAAATGTCTCAGTTCGCGGGGGTTGACCCTGTCGTAAAGCTTCTGCTGTACTCTTATCGTGGCGTACGCGGAGCGCTCCGACAGAGATCTGTCGTAGAACTCGTAATTGAGATAATCCTGAAGGCCGCTCCCGAAAACGAGCGCGGAGAACGCTCCGTCGATAAAAAGGAGAGGGGCGGGGATACGTTTCTTTTTTGCTATGACTTTAAGTTTTTCGTAAAATCCGCGGTAATTCGCTCCGCGGGCAAATCTGAGTATTCCCACGTTCTACCCCCTGTTTACCGTCAGAAAAATGAGTTTGTCGATATCGTCGGTCTGCCCTTCCCGGGAGCGCAGGGCGGCGCGGTTGCGGCGTATCTGCCCGCATCTGCGGCATTTGTGGGTTATCACGTAGCCGTCGGGAGACGGTTCGGCGAATATCGCGTCCATGATCCCGCCGCAGGGATTCTGTCTGTCTCCCGGGTTTATATCGACGTGAAGCGAACAGAGGCAGAACGGGCAGTGATTTCTCGACGAACTCCCGAGCGGGAGGACCGTCTCTCCGCAGTTGAGGCATACGAAACCCGAGTCGTTTTTTCTGAATCTCTTGGTTTCCGTCACTGATACCTCCACTTCGATATGATAAGCGCGTCGGTCGAGGTCAGCGTCCCGTCCCCGTCGGCGTCCGCCGCGACGGCGGACCAGTCCTCTTCCGGCTGTGCCGTCCCGTTTGAATATTTCAGAGCGAGCCGCGCGTCGGTCATGTCGATAGTTCCGTCCCCGTTTACGTCTCCCGTCACGATCACGGTGACGGAGGCGACGACGCCTTCATCGTCGGCAAGCACGACCCTGAAGCCCGAGGCGATTATCCCGTTTTCGGGCACCGTGACGCCCTGACCGTCGGTTATTTCTATGTATTCGGACATGACAAGTCCGTCCTCAAGATACGCACGGTCAACGGCCGACGTTTCGAAAATGAACAGATAGTCCCCGTCCCGTTTGACGGAGTTGTTCCCGCTTTCGAGAATGTCGGAAAGCCCGGCGAAGTCGCCCGCGTTTATCGAGACCGGATTCCCGGCGAGATAATTGCGTTCCTCGGCAAGCCGGATCTCGAGCGTCTGCCCCGGCTCGATTGCGATCGGCGCGGTGCAGGGGGTCCAGGTTTCGCCGTCAAGACGGTATTCCGCGTTTTCCGACGTAACGGTGACGACCGTGACGGGGTTTCGCGGCGTGGGTTTTGTGATCACGTATTCGGGGAGACCGGCGTTTTCCGCCTTGCCAATCGTGAAGGACACGGGAGCTGACTCAACGGCCGCCCAGTCCGGGGTTTCCCCGGCGAACGCCACCGCAAAATAACTGCCGGCGTCGGAGGGCGCTGCGATCTCATTTTCAAGCAGAGGATCGGAATAAAATCTGACGCCCGTCTGACCGTCGCCGATATAGTTCGAGACGGCGCCGGAAGCGGTATCGCCCGAATATGTGAAGCTGTTCACGACCGCCGAGATGGGCGAGACGTGCCTTGACACGGTTATCGCGATATGTTCCGATTCGGCGGATGCGCGCGGTTCGAGGCATTTGTCGTTTATGTTTGTAACAACGCAGTAGAGTTCGTAATTTCCCGCGGGGAGCGGCGATAATTCGATCGAATCATCGTAGCCGACGAGCTCCGGATCGCCGTTTTGCGGCTGAATGAACCATTCGAAGACGAGCAGACCGCCGTCAGTCACCGACGAAACGGCCGAGGCCGAGCCGGGCTGCTCCCCCGTCAGGAGATTTTCGGTAATTCCGCCTGCGTCGACGTAGAGCTCGGGAGTCTGCGCTTTTTCACCGGCGCGGCGTATGCGGAGCTGATATACCGTCGAAGTGCCGTTTTCCGCCGTCACCCTTATATATACCGTCGCCGTCTGTCCGTCAAACGGGAATGCGAGCGGGTTGGTTATTTCAGAGGAAAGCTCCTGATCCGTGAAATACGCGGCGGTCGCCGACCTGTGGATCTCCGCCCGCACGTCGACGGCAACGGCAGAGTACGGGGCGACGTATTCGGCTGAGCGCGCCCCCGCGTTGACAACCGCGTCGATATTTGTGAATCCGTAGAGCCCCGAATCGTCTGAAAGGGTTATAAAGGTCGCGGGATCCGTAAACTCGGATGGAGGATACACTCCGTCCGAGGCGATGGCCCGCACCCTCGCGTAATATTTCGCTCCGGCGCCGAGACCGGTCACCGAAACGCGCGGAACGTCGCTGACAAGCTTTATCGGTTCATCAAAGGCGGCGGACGCTGCGACCTCGATCTCATATCCGTCGCAGTTTCCGACGGCGTTCCATTCAAGATCTCCGAACGAGGAGCCGGTGGCGGTCACTCCAAGCCCGGTCGGAGTCGAAAGCCGGGGCACGTTCCCGACGGCAAATCTCCTGAGTCCGACCTCGGCAGAATTTCCGACCGCGTCTGCGAAGACGAGCTTCCCGTACCATACTCCGTCGCCGGGGGAGATGATCCCGCTTTCGGTAATGTCAAACTGCAGCGGTGAGCCGAGCGACGGATCGTGCGAGAGATACGCGGTGATTTTCGCGATGCCGCTTTCGCCGTCGGTGACTCCTCCGAAGGTTATCGATGCCCTCGAGCCGTCCACTCCGACCGCCGTCGCCGCCTGAGCCACGGACGGCGGGGTCCTGTCTATGTTCGTGACGGCAAAGGCAGATCCGTTCCGGGTCACGTTGCCCGACGGGTCGCGGACCTGTATCGCGCCGGCGGGGAATTCGGTGTTTGTTTTTACGGTGATAACGCCTTCGGCGAGCCAGGTCTGTCCGCCGTCAAAGCTGTAGTAAACGACGCCCGTGTTGTCCGCTCCGTGTACGGTCACGGTAACAGGGCCGGAGGTCCATTCGCCGGGGTCCGCGGATATTCCTATTATCGAAGGGGAGGCGGAATCGTCCCATATCGCGAAAAGGCAGGCGGACTGACCTTTTGAGAACGTCGCTCCCGGTGCGTACTCCGCCGTCCGGGAGAGGGAATCCTCAGACCAGCCGGCAAAGGTATATCCGCTTCTCTCGGGGATCACGTCGGGCAGCGTGACGCTGTTTCCCGAGGCGCCCGAGATCGCGGCGGGGGCTTCGCCCTGCCCGCCGTTCAGGTCAAAGAAAACCGTAATCGCCCTGTTTCCGACTTTAGTGAGGTAAACCGTCGAGCCGTAGGAAATCGCTATGTAGCTTCCGCTTTCAAGTCTGCCCCATGTATAGCTGCCGGAGACGATGATTTCGTAAATCGTGAGGATCTCTCCGTATGATGCCGAGCCGGTCTTGGCTGATTTCGGGTCAGGAGCGGCCCTCAGATTCATTCCGGACTTATAAACGACCTTCCAGTCGGCGATATCGGGGGTCTCCGGTATCGATATACTCCTCGACATTGACGCCGAATTGTCAGAGGCGTCCTTTGCCGTCGCGGTTATCTCAAGAAGTCCCGATCCGCTGAAGCTGTATGAACAGACGTATTTTCCGTCCCCGTTATCGGAGCAGACGATTCTTTCCACGTCGCCTCCCGCGAATGAAACGTTTACGGCGACGTACGCCATTTCCCGCTCGTCGCTCGCGACGACGGCGATTTCGGCGAGACTGTCCGAAACGGACGTCAGACCGACGTTTTCGATAATAGGCGGCGTCAGGTCGGATAGCCCTGTGTCGATCGTGAAATCAGACGAAGCGAGGGTCCGTTCTTCATGATACGGATCCTGACCGGGATAAGCGGAGCCGGCCTCGGCGGTTACCGAAACGGTATAATCCCCGTCCGGAAGCTCGAGTTCGGCAAACGCCCCGTCCGTGAGGGCAGAAAGGTCGGCTGAAAGAGCATTTCCGTCCATACGATAGGTCTTTCCCCATACCGTTTCCCCTCCCGAGGATACCGTCAGGGCGACGGTCTTCAGCGGATGCCCGGAAAGCACGGTCCCCGAGACGTCTCCGCCGTGTATCCCGCCGACGGTTCCCGTTGGGAGCACGCACTCGGATATCCTGAGAGAACTGTTATAGGTGTAGAATCCGGTGTCCGCCTCTTCCATCCACCCGCCGGAGGCGGTTTTCAGCCACACGTTCCCGTACGCGTCTTTGAAATAGCCTGTTACGTCGGCAAACTCCCCGCGCGGGACGGTGTCGGTTATGTACGAATTGTCCTTTACCGGAACGGATCTCACCGGGGCGCCGGAGGAGGTCACGACGGTAACTCTCGCGTCGGTCGGGACGGTCTCAAGCTCTACGTTATATCCGCCGGAATAGGCGTAATACGATCCTGAGGATCTCTGATAATATGTCTTTATGAAATCGCCGTATAACGGGCTCGAAACGAGGCCCTTCATGAATCTGAATTCGGGATAATACAGCGGATTGTCTTTGTATTTGTCGAACACGTGTATTGTCGTCGAGTTGTAAAGCTCTCCGAGGAGACGCGCCTGAAGGTGAAGGTGCACGCCCGTTGCGTTGCCGGTCTGTCCCATTTTTCCGATGACGTCCCCGGCCTTTATCCTGTCCCCGTAAGAACAGCTCACGGACTGCAGATGACCGTATATGATGAGCACGTTCCCCGAAAGGATCATGACGTAGTTGCCGTACCCCGAGCCGCGGTTGCCGTTTTCGTCATAGTTGCTGCACACATAATAGACCTCGCCGGACGTTGCAGAAACTATATCGAGGCGGTTTGAGCCCGTATATCCGTTTGCGCCTATATCCATGCACTGACCCTGATTGTGGGCCCCGCCGCCGTAATAAATGTCAAGGCAGTTTATCGAATAGCTCCCGGGGACAGGCCACAGCCAGGGGAGATCGTAGCTTTCCGTTCCGGCCGAGCTGACAATAACGGGCATGACCGCAAGCGTGACCGCTATACAAAGCAGAAGGGAGATCATCCTTTTTGCCGGGGATATCCTTTTGTTTATTTCGGTTTCCATATCGCTGATCGCCTCCGTGGGACAATTTACCTCTTTAATTATATGACATTGGGGATAAAAAGTCAAGTAAACTGACGAAGCGGCGCCGTTTTGCCGGCGCCGCGCGAGATATTTTACACAATGTTTCAAATTATGACAAACCGCGCGGCAAGAGGCGAACCGCGCGGTTTGTCATGAAAGGAGGTCTTTGAAAATCTACAAAATCGACACAGAAAGGGTTTCGAACATTCTTACGGCGGCGGAGAGATAGAGCTCCTCTGCGCGCCGTATGGCCTCTTCAAGGGGTATATTATCGGGTTTTGTGAAGAAAACGGATGAGATCCCGTTTTCGTAAGCCGACTCCCAGCCGTCGCCGAGCGAACCGCAGAGCAGGGCGACCGGTACGCCGCGCGCCGCAGCGCGGCGGCCGATACCCGAAACGGCCTTGCCCATGAAGCTCTGGGCGTCTGTGCGCCCTTCACCCGTCACGACGAGCGCGGCGTCATCGAGCATTCTGTCAAATCCGACAAGATCGAGGAGCGTCTCTATCCCCGAGCGCATTTTCGCTCCGCAGAAAACGGCAAGGGCGGCGCCGAGTCCTCCGGCGGCTCCCCCGCCGGATATACGCTGAACGTCGGTCTTGTAAAGGTCGGAGACAACGCGGGAATAGTTTCTCATTCCGCGCTCGAGCCGGCGGACCATCGGCGGGTCGGCGCCTTTCTGCGGCCCGAAGACCGCCGTCGCGCCGTTTTTCCCGCAAAGCGGGTTTTTTACGTCGCACATGACGGTCACGGCCGCCGCGCCGGACCGTATCGCGGGATGGATGCCCGACAGGTCGATCGAGCGTATCTTTATCAGATCCGCTCCGCGACCGTAAAGCTCTCTTCCGCGGGAATCGAGAAATCTGACCCCGAGCGCGGAGGCAAAGCCGGTCCCGCCGTCGTTCGTCGACGAGCCGCCTATGCCGACCGTTACGTCGGAAAATCCGGCGTCGAGAACGGCGCGGAGCAGCTCGCCGGTCCCGCGGGTCGACGTTTTTTCGGGATCGCGAAGCTCTTCCGGAACGAGCGTGAGCCCGGAGGCGGACGCCATGTCAAGTATCGCGCGGCCGTTCCCGAGATCTCCGTAGAACGCGGAAACGGGCCTTCCGAGCGGGCCGGTCACCGTCACGGGCACGGCGCGTCCCCCGACGGCGTGCGTAACGGCTTCTGCGGTCCCCTCGCCTCCGTCGGCGACCGGCAGTATCTTATATCCGAATCTGTCGCCGAAGACCTTCACGGCGGCCTCTGTCAGAAGTTCTCCCGCCCTCACGCTGGAAAGGGAGCCCTTGAATGAATCCGAGGCGAAGATGAGATTAGTTTTCACTGTTTTCTTCGTTTCCGTTTTTCAGAGCCGCGAATTTCGCCGCCATCGTCGGGTTTCCTTTGGTGAGCTTTCTTATCGAGATCTCCTGCGCCTTCTGATTCGCAAGACGGAGATTGTTTTCCGAACCGAGAAGCGCGTCTCTGATTTTCTTAAGATGAGAGATTGTTTTTTCTATTTCTTCGACCGCTTCTTTGAATTTTTTGCTGGCAAGCTCGTAGTTCCTCCCGAACTTGTCTTGAAAATCCAGGAGACTGCTTTCGAAATTGGTAATATCGACGTTCTGGTTTCTCGCTTCGGCGAGCTGTTTTTTTGCCTCGAGAGATTTCTCCGCCTCGTTGCGGATGATCGTGATGAGCGGGATGAAGAACTGCGGACGTATGACGTACATTTTCGGGTATTTGTGCGAGACGTCGACGATACCGTTGTTGTAATATTCGCTGTCCGCCTCGAGCATAGAGACGAGCACGGCGTATTCGCAGTTTTTCTTTCTGCGGTCGCTGTCGAGCTTTGCGAAAAAGTCCTCGTTTTTGTGCTTCGAGGCCGTCGCGTCGGCCTCGTTCTTCATCTCGAACATGATAGAGACGAGCTCGATGTCGCCGCGCTTTTCGCGGAATATGTAGTCGCCCTTGGTGCCGTCCTTCGCGTCGTTGTCCTTCTCGAAATACGCGTCGCGGAAGGCCGTCGCGCGGAGCTGATTGAACGCGATCTCGCAGTGCTGTTCAAGCGATTCGCCGAGCATCTTCGTCGACGCTTTTATCTTCAGGTCTTTGTAAAATGCGATCTCGCCGTCTTTGATCTTTATCTCGGCTTCGTGCGCTTCCCTGAGCCGGCTTTCGTTCAGCTCGCGCTGTTTCTGCTCCATCGCGAGGTCGCTCTGGAGTTTAAGGATCTCCCTGTCTTTTTCCTGAAGCGCCTTGCTTACCGCGCTTTCGGAAGCCAGTTTGTCCTGCGCGATCCGGCTTTGAAGCTGAAGTATCTCCCTGTCCTTCGACGCCATCGCGAGGGCGTTTTCGGAGCTTATGCGTTCGATCTCGGCGGCTCTGGCGGAATCCGACGCGGCGAGCTTTGCGTTGAGCCCGTCGATTATCCTGTCCTTTTCGGCGGCGAGGGTGACGAGCTCTCTGCCGCTTTTCAGCTGTTCATTTTCTATCTCGCGTTTGAGCTGTTTTCCGATTTCCTTCTCGAATTCGGCGTCGTGCACCTGCTTAACTATTGCCGCGTAGTTTGCCTCGTCAACCTCAAACGTCGCCCCGCATTTCGGGCAAATAAGTTCGTTCATGTTCTTCCTCCGGACGGTTTCTGTGAATGTTATACCATCTGCCGGCGGGCTTGTCAATAGTAAAAAGCGACTCAATTATACTATTATAATGCAAAAAAGCGTGCTTTTGGCAGAAAAATGGCGTTTTTTTATTTTCTCGTTTTTAACTCGTTTATTTCGGAAAAATAACCGGTTTATTTTCCGGAAAATAAAAAACCGGGCAAAAAAACCGCCGCGGTCTGAAATGCACCCCAAAAGTTAGACAATGTGGTATAATGTCTAACAGGGGGTGCATTTTTCATGCCAAAAGGAATACCGAACAAGAGATACACAGGAGAATTCAAACAAAAAGTTGTAGAAACAATGCAACAGGAAAGATTG
>JAFTDQ010000098.1 GCA_017454075.1 Clostridia bacterium | reverse complement strand
CCGGAGTTGACCGACCAGATAGTGTTGTCCTCCGGGAAATGGCAGATATATCTGTTGTTTTCGTCAATGTCGGCGCGGGAGTGCAGACCCTTTACGAAATCGGGGCTGTCACCGAGAGCGTCGATTTTTTTTTTGCCGGCGCGGGTCATTATGAGCATGTTGAGCACAACGTAGATAGAGTCGGTCAGCTCGATGCCGATCTTGGCAAAATCCGAGCCGACGACGCCCATCGAATAGGGAATTACGTACATTGTGCGGCCGATCATTGAACCGCGGAAAAGTTTTCCGAGCCGTTCATAGCATTCGCCCGGCTCCATCCAGTTGTTGATGTTGCCGGCGTCTTCTTTCGTTTTTGTGCAGATAAAAGTGCGGTTTTCCACTCTCGCGACGTCGTTGACCGCCGTGCGGTGGAGGTAGCACCCGGGGAGGAGTTCCTCGTTGAGTTTAATCATTTCTCCGGTGGAGACCGCCTCGGCGCGCAGAGCGTCGCGCTGTTCGTCCGAGCCGTCGATCCACACGATCCTGTCGGGCTTCGTAAGCTCCGCCATTTCTTTTATCCAGTCAAGGACGTATCTGTTGTTTGTCATGTTTTCCATTCTTCTGTCCTCCGTTCGCGGGTGATGCCGACTTCAGAGCCACATATACCCACATATATCATTATACACAAAAAGCCTTCCTCTGTCAATCCCCGGGAGAGCATGAAAATGTTATTTTTTCGTTTTTTTCACAACCGGATAATGAGCCGGTGCGGGACGTCGGGGCTCCTGACCGCTGTCGGAAAAGGCCTCGAACGGGCGTTTTTCGCAATTATACATTGCATTTCACGATCCCGCGGCTTGAATTTACCTTGCGGCAGTGGTATAATTATTCGGTTCCGTGAGGGGAACAAGGAACGGGGTGAAACGCCCCGACGAGCACGTCGCCGTAAGCGGCAGAATACACCGGGCAGCCGTCACCGCAGGCGGCACGTCATTGCGAAAGCGAGAAGACGCCCGGCGGAGCGCCGACAAGCCGGAAGACTTCTCCCCGCCGTGCATTCAGCGAGCGCCTGGGCCGAAAGGCAATGCGCGCACGGGCGATAAAAAATCCTATTACGAAAGGTATAAAAACAATGGAAGCTAAAAGATCATTGTCCCTTTTGCTTGCTCTTGTAATGATACTGTCTGCGGTCTGTGTCACGTCGATGAGCTCATGCGGCAAAAAAGGGACGCCGGGAGAAAAGACGATCACCGTCAAGGTGACCGACAAGGAGGGGAAGGAGACTTCCTATACAATCAGGACGGACGAAGAATTTCTCCGCGGCGCGCTCGAGCAGGAAAAACTGATCGAGGGACACGTTGATGGAACGATGTTCTACGTCGACAAGGTGCTGGGCGTTGCTGCCGACTGGAACACCGACCACGCCTACTGGGCCTTCTATAAAGGAGGCGAATATCTCAATACCGGTGTTGCCGAGACGGCTATTAAGGACGGCGACTCGTATGAGATAACCTACACGAAAGGCTGACGTGAAAAAACTAACGGTCAGGGAGATCGTTCTCTTCGCGATATTCGGTTCGATGATGTTCGTTCTGAAACAGATCGAGGTCGTGCCGAACTTTCATCCGATCGCGCTTTTCATCGCGACGATGACGCTCGTTTACGGGGCGAAGGCGCTCATCCCTACCTACGTTTTTGTTTTCCTCGAAGGGCTTTACGCCGGATTCGGCATATGGTGGTTCCCGTATCTTTATATATGGGCGCCCGTGTGCCTCGCCGTTCTGATACTTCCGAGGAAAATGAAAAAGGCGAAGGCGGTTGCTCTCGTCAGTCTGGTGTGCGGGCTTCACGGGATGCTTTACGGGACGCTCTACGCACCTTATCAGTGCATAGTGTTCTTCGGCGGCAACCTGAAGCTCATGTTTCTTTGGATCCTTTCCGGACTGCCTTACGACGCCATGCACATGGTCGGGAATCTCATTCTGTCTTTCCTCGCCGTACCGCTCGCCTCCGTCATATGCCGGCTCGACAAAAGAGAGCCGTATATCAGCATAACATGACTTTCCGCCCGTGCGAAGCGCCCGGGCGGATTTTTTTATTCCGGGAAAAAAGCTATTGACTTTAGCGCGCTAAAGCGGTATAATATGGCATAAACCGATAAGGAGACTCAGAATGAACACCTTTATTTCCGAAGAAGAACATAAAGAGCATATAGAAAACATCGTGAGAGCGCTTGCTGTCCTGAAAGGGGAAGACGAGTTCCGCGCTTTTCTCGCTGATATCTGTACCCCTCAGGAGATAAGGTCTCTCTCTAACAGAATAATCGCGGCGCAGATGCTTTACGAAGCGCACAGCTACAAGGATATAATCGACCGCCTGGGCCTCAGTACGGCGACCGTCGGACGCGTAAGCCGCTGCATAAAGGCGGGAGCGGGCGGATATCTCGCCGCCGTGCTCCGCCTGAACGGAGATAATCCCGATGAATATAAGTGACGGATTGCTCAGCCGCGGAGAGGCGCTCGCGCTGCGGCTGGGCATGCTTTTTGATTCGGCTGGATATTCCCGATACAGGATGAACAAGTTCGAAGATTATGATCTCTACGCGCGGAACAGGGAATTTCTCGATCCGGGGCAGGTCATAACCTTCACCGACGTGAACGGACGGCTCGTCGCCATGAAACCGGACGTCACGCTTTCCGTTATAAAGGATCTCGGCGACGTTAAGCCCGGCAAAACCGCCCGGGTGAGATATGACGAAAACGTGTTCCGTGAAGACAGGACGTCGGGATGCTTCCGCGAGATAAAACAGGTTGGCGCCGAATGCTTCGGGAACATAACCGAAGACGACGTGATCTCCGTCCTTCGGCTCGCCGGGGAGAGCATGAAACTGATCTCCGACGACTCGGTCGTCGCGGTATCGAGTCTTGAACTGATCCGGGACGCCGCCCGCGCGGCGGGGGTACTTGCCGCCGATTTCGGGAAGGTGATAAAAGCGTTTGAAAGGACGGACGCGGGGGCTCTCCGGGGACTTTGCCGAGGCGATCCTTCGCCGCTCGTTCTGCTTTCGGAAGTTAAGGGGGACCCCGGGCGCTCCCTGCCTGAGATAAAAAGAATAATATCCGAGTTCGGTATACACGACGGCGGCTTCTGCCGGCTTGTGGAAAAAGCGGGCGCGGATTTCCCGGTTGGACTGTCGGTCGATCTGTCCGTCGTCGGAAACGGAGACTATTACAGCGGTCTCGTTTTCCGGGGGATGACGCGCGGGCTTCCCGCCCCCTGTCTTCGCGGCGGACGGTACGATCTTCTTATGAACAAGCTCGGAAAACGCGGCTCGGCGGTCGGCTTTGCCGTATACACCGACACCGTTGAGCGCCCCGCGGGGCAACGCGCGGAGAAAAGACCTCTCTGCGTCGCGCTCCCGAAGGGACGGCTCGGAGAAAAGGTCAGGGATCTTTTCGTCAGGGCGGGCTTTGACTGTCCGGTCGATGAAAAAAACAGCAGGAAACTGGTATTCGACAGCGGCGACGGAAAACTCAGATTTTCCATGGTAAAGCCGTCGGACGTCGCTGTTTACGTTGAGCGCGGAGTCGCCGATATCGGCGTCGTCGGAAAGGACGTCCTGCTCGAGCATGACAGCGACGTGCTGGAACTGCTCGACCTCGGTCTCGGCCGATGCTCGATGGCCGTGGCCGCCCCGAAGGGATTTTCGGACGACGGCACGGGACGTCTCACCGTCGCGACAAAGTTTTTCAACATAGCAAGGGATTATTACGCGTCGAAGGGCAGGGAGATCGACGCCGTACAGCTTAACGGCTCGATAGAGCTCGCGCCGCTGCTTGGGCTGTCCGACGTCATCGTCGACATCGTTGAGACCGGGACTACCCTCAGGGAGAACGGGCTTGAAGTAATCGACAGATTCCTCGATATAAGCGCCCGCCTGATCTGCGGGAAAGCCAGCCGGCTCTTCAGGGGAGCCGAGATCGACGCCGTGCGAGACGGGCTCGCCGCGGTATGTCCCAAATGATTTTACAGGATAACACATGATAAAAACGTTTTATTACGGGCGCGATCCCGACCGGGCGGTTTTCGGAAGAGAACAGCCGCTCTCGGGGGATGTTTCCGAAACGGTAAGGGAAATAATCAGAGACGTGTCGCTGAGAGGAGACGAAGCTCTTCGCGATTATACCGAAAAATTCGACGGCGTCCGACTGAAAGAACTTGAAGTCAGCCGGGAGGAAAAGGATGAAGCGATGGCCGGCGCCGACCCCGCTCTGCTCGGCGTTTTTCGCCGCGCCGCCGAAAATATAACGCGTTTTCACAGCGAACAGGTGCGAAAGGGCTTTGAGCTGAAAAACGGCGGGACCGTCCTCGGACAGAAAATCACTCCTCTCGGGCGCGTGGGGCTTTACGTTCCCGGCGGCACCGCCGCTTATCCGTCAACCGTTCTTATGAACGTGATACCGGCAAAAATTGCCGGATGTCCGGAGATAATAATAACGACGCCGCCCGGACGAGACGGCAAGGTAAATAAAAACGTGCTCGCCGCCGCCTGCGTTGCCGGCGCCGACAGGATATTCAAGGTCGGCGGGGCTCAGGCGATCGCCGCCCTCGCCTTCGGGACGGAGTCCCTACCGGCGGTCGACAAAATCACGGGCCCCGGAAACGCCTTTGTAGCCGAGGCGAAGCGCCAGGTCTTCGGCCGCGTGTCGATAGACATGATAGCCGGGCCGAGCGAGATCCTCGTCATAGCCGACGGGGACAACGATCCCGAATCCGTCGCCGCAGATCTGCTTTCTCAGGCGGAGCATGACAGAAACGCGATGTCCGTTCTGGTCACGGATTCCGAAAAGCTGGCCGTACTCGTGTCGGAGGAGATAGAAAAGCAGCTTCCGAGGCTCGCAAGGGAGGAAATCGCCCGTGCTTCGATCGAGAAAAACGGCAGGATTATAATCGTCGGCGACATGTCGGAGGCCGTTTCGGTTTCCGACAGGATCGCGCCGGAACATCTCGAACTCTGCGTGAAAGAGCCGTTCGCTCTGCTCGGTAAAGTTAAAAACGCCGGATCGGTGTTCCTCGGCAGATATTGTCCCGAAGCGCTCGGCGACTATATGGCCGGGCCGAACCACACGCTCCCGACGAGCGGAACGGCGAGATTTTCAAGCCCTCTGTCGGTAGACGATTTTATAAAAAAGACCCAGTACTGTTTCTTTGACAGGGAGGCGTTTCTCGGGGTAGGAGACGACGTAAGGCGTTTCGCGGAATGCGAAGGCCTCGGGGCTCATGCCGAAAGCGCCGCCGTGAGGATGAAAAAATGAGCCGTTTTCTTTCGGATCGCAAATCCGGGCTTGTTTCGTACGTCCCGGGAGAACAGCCGAGGGACCGGCGGTATATAAAACTCAACACAAACGAGTCCCCGTACCCTCCTTCGGAAAAGGCGGTGAAAAACGCGGCGGACGCGGCCGAAAGGCTCATGCTTTATCCGGATCCGACGTATCTTTCCCTCCGAGAGGCGCTCGGCGGGACGTATTCCGTGACGCCGGAATGTATCACCGTGGGAAACGGATCGGACGAGATACTCAATTTTACATTTGCGGCGTTCTGCTGTCATGAAAGGCCGGCGGTCTTTCCCGACGTGACTTACGGTTTTTATCCGATATTCGCGGAGCAGAACGGCGTTCCTTACCGGACGGTCCCGCTGAACAGCGACTTTTCCCTGCCTGACGGAATGCTCGACGGGGAAAAATGCGTGTTCTTCATAGCCAATCCGAACGCGCCGACCGGCATATTCACCCCGATTGAACGTATAAGGGAGGCGGCGCTGAGACACCCGGAATCGCTTTACGTCATCGATGAGGCGTACGTTGATTTCGGAGCGGAGAGCTGCGCGGGACTCACGAAGGAGCTCGACAACGTCCTCGTGACCGGAACGTTTTCAAAATCCAGGTCGATGGCCGGGGCGCGTCTGGGCTTCGGGATAGGATGTCAGGAGCTTATAAAAGATCTTGACCTGATACGAAATTCGATAAATCCTTATAACGTAAGCATGATGACGGCGGCGGCCGGGATAGGGGCTCTTTCAGATCCCGAATATACTTCGGATAACTGTCGCCGGATAATCAGAAGCCGCGGCCGGCTCATATCGGAGATGAAAAAGTCCGGGTTTGACGTCACGGACTCGCTCGGGAATTTCGTTTTTGCGAGACATCCTTCGATCTCCGGCGAAGAGATATATCTGTCTCTCAGGAGAAAAGGGATACTCGTGCGGCATTTCGGCGGCGAACGGACCGGAGACTACAACAGGATCACAGTCGGCTCGGAAGAAGAGGTAGACGCGCTTATCGGTGCGCTCAGCGCGATAATCGAAGAGAAAGGAATACTCAGATGAGAAAAGCGGAAATAAAGAGAAAAACAAAGGAGACAGACGTCGCGATCGGTCTGTCGCTTGACGGTACCGGCGTTTCGGAAATCGCAACCGGAAACGGTTTTTTCGATCATATGCTCACGCTTTTTTCGAAGCACGGAGGATTTGATATCACGCTTTCCTGCAGCGGGGACACCGAGGTGGATTTTCACCACAGCGCCGAGGATATCGGAATATGTCTCGGGAAGGCGTTCCGCGAGGCGCTCGGCGACTGCCGCGGGATTAAAAGATACGGTTCGGTGATACTTCCGATGGACGAGGCGCTCGTGATGACGGCCGTCGATATTTCGGGGAGGGGCTTTTCAGACGTCAGGACCGAGCTCCCGTGCCGCCGCGTCGGCGATTTTGACACCGAGCTTGTCGGCGAGTTCTTCACGGCGTTTGCCCGTGAGGCGGCGATCACTCTCCACGTGAGACAGCTTTCCGGAATGAATACCCACCACATCATAGAGTGCTGCTTCAAAAGCGCCGCCCGCGCGCTTTCCGAGGCGTGCTCGGTTACCGGTTCCGACGTCCCCTCGACAAAGGGCGTGATCTGATGATCGCGGTTGTCGACTACGGAGTCGGGAATCTCTTTTCGGTCGTCAGGTCGCTCAGGGCGATCGGCGAGGACGCCGTGGTGACGGGCGATCCCGGGACGCTCGATACTGCCGACGGGATCATCCTCCCGGGCGTCGGCGCGTTCGGCGAGGCGGCCGAAAAACTGAGGGCGACGGGACTCGATGAATATCTGAAAGACGCCGCCGGCAAGGGGAGACCCCTGCTCGGCATATGCCTCGGGATGCAGCTGCTCCTTGAAGAAAGTCTCGAATTCGGCGTTCACCGCGGTCTCGGGCTGATAAGCGGCAGGGTCGTCCCTCTGAGGGACAGGGTACCGACGGATTTCAAGGTCCCGCATATCGGCTGGAACGCCCTTGAGATAAAGAAAAAAGACTCTCCGCTGATGAAATACAGCTCGGACGGTGATTGCGTTTATTTCGTTCATTCCTATTACGGCGCGGACTGCGGGGACGACGTTATAGCGACGGCAGACTATCACGTTGAGGTCACCGCCGCCGTCGGGCGCGGCAGCGTTTTCGGGTGTCAGTTCCATCCCGAAAAAAGCGGGCGCGTCGGGCTCGGGATCCTTCGCGCTTTCGCCGACTTTGCCGCCGGGATCGGAGGTATACGATGCTGATTTTTCCGGCAATAGACGTTTACGGGGGAAGGGTCGTAAGACTGCTTCGCGGAGACTACGGGAAAATGAAGGTCTATTCGGACAGCGCCGTCGAAACGGCTCTCAGACTTATGAAGGAAGGGGCCGGTCGTCTTCATATCGTTGACCTCGAAGGCGCGAGAACCGGAACTTCTCCGAATTTCCCCGTAATTGCTGAAATAAAAAAACAGACCGGCCTGTTCTGCGAGGTCGGAGGAGGGATCCGCTCGGAAGAAGTTCTCGAACGATACGCGGAGGCCGGGATCGACCGCATGATCCTCGGGACGGCGGCGCTCGGGGATCCCGGATTTCTCGATACGGCGATCGGACGTTACGGGGACAGGATAGCCGTTTCGGTCGACGCCCGCGGCGGATTTGTCTCGGTCAACGGATGGACCGAAACGAGCGGCGTCCGGGCGGAGGATTTCTGCCGCGAACTGAAAGAAAAAGGAGTAAAGACCGTCATATGCACCGACATCTCCCGTGACGGGGCGATGAAGGGAGCAAATCACGGCCTTTACAGCAGGATAGGAAAAACGGGTCTTGACGTCATAGCTTCGGGCGGCGTCAGCTCCGCGGAGGACGTGATAAAGCTCGCGCGCGCCGGCGTTTACGGGGCGATCATCGGAAGAGCGTACTACGAGGGAACACTCACCGTGGGTGAGGCAACGGAGGCGGCATGCTTGCGAAAAGAATAATCCCGTGCCTTGACGTCAGAAACGGCAGAGTCGTCAAGGGAGTGAACTTCGAAAATCTCCGTGACGTATCCTCCCCGGTGGAGCTCGCCGAAAGATACGTCGCTGAAGGCGCGGATGAGCTTGTTTTTTACGATATAACCGCGTCTGCGGAGGGCAGATCCCTGTTCCTCGACGTGCTCGAGGAGACGGCCGACAAGGTCTTTATACCCCTGACCGTCGGAGGAGGGATAAATACGCTCGCGGATTTCGAGGCGGTCCTCGGATGCGGGGCCGACAAGGTGTCGGTCAATTCCGGCGCTATAAGAAACCCCGATCTCATTTCCGAGGCTGCGAAACGCTACGGGAGCCAGTGCGTCGTCATTTCGGCAGATGTTAAGCGCGTCGGCGGAAGGTTCACGGTATTCGGTAAAGGCGGCAGGGTCGATACCGGCATTGAAGCCGTCGGCTGGATCGCCGGGTGCGTCGGGCGCGGCGCCGGGGAGGTCGTTCTGAACTCGATGGACGCCGACGGCGTCAGGGGAGGATTTGATATCGAGATGCTCTCCGCCGTGTGCGACAGGGTCGACGTCCCGGTCATTGCCTCGGGCGGCGCCGGAAAGACGGAGGACTTTATAGATCTTTTCAGGGCGCTCCCGCGTGTGGACGCCGGGCTTGCCGCGTCGGTGTTCCATTACGGCGAGGTTTCGATACCCGAACTCAAAAAGAAAATGTCCGCGGCGGGGATTCCGGCGCGGATTGTATGAGGACAGATATGCTTGATTTTGACTGTAAGGAAAAACTCAGATTCGACAAAAACGGGCTCATTCCGGCAATAGTCAGGGACGCCCGCACCGGGCGCGTGCTGACGCTTGCCTATATGAACCGCGAATCCCTCGATATTACCCTCGAAAAGGAACTGACCTGCTTTTTCAGCAGGTCGAGAAACGAGCTGTGGCTGAAGGGAGAGACGAGCGGGAATTACCAGCACGTCGTCTCGGTGACCGCGGACTGCGATTTCGACGCTCTGCTCGTCGACGTGATACCTGACGGTCCCGCCTGTCATCTCGGGAGCGAATCGTGCTTTGAGAACGGTCTGTTCAGGAGCGATAAGCTCGGAGATTTTTCGATCGACGGGCTCGCCGCTCTGCTTTCCGAAAGAAACGCGACGAGACCCGAGGGCTCCTATACGACGTACCTTTTTGAAAAGGGACGTGACAAGATTCTTAAAAAGGTCGGCGAGGAATGCACCGAGGTCATTATAGCCGGAAAAGCCGACGACAGAAAAGAGACGGTCTACGAGATCGCCGATCTCGCTTACCACGTCCTCGTTCTTATGACTGACATGGGCATCTCCGTCGACGAGATCAGAAAAGAGCTCGCTTCCCGGCACGTGATAGATCATAAGGTCAAACAGGAGAAAATGACCTGATGCCCTGCTTTGGAAACGTACTGACAGATCTTCACGTCCATACGGTTTACAGCGACGGCGCCGACCTTCCCCGTGACGTCGCCGCCCGGGCGGAGGAGATCGGCGTCGGGGTTCTCGGTTTCTCCGATCATTCTTACACGGATTTTGACACCTCGTACTGCATGGACAGGGACAAAGCCGGCGAATACGTTTCGGAGATCAGATCACTCGCCCGGGAGTATGCCGGAAGGATGCGCGTGCTCTGCGGGATAGAACAGGATCTTTTCTCGGGAATGCCGGCGGGGGATTTTGATTACGTCATCGGTTCGGTGCACTATTTTCACCTCGGCGACGAATACATACCCGTCGATCTTGACGGCGCGACGCTGATATACGCCGCCGAAAAGTATTTTTGCGGAGATCTTATATCGCTCGCCGAGGATTATTTCGAAAACGTCGCGCGGCTTTCCGCGATGAGCCCGGATATAATCGGGCATCTCGATCTCATAACGAAGTTCAACGAGGGCGGAGCGCTCTTTGATGAAAACGATCCGCGATACGTCGCGGCGGCAAAAAAGGCGGTCGACGAAATACTCGCCGCCCGCCCGGGACAGATATTCGAGATCAACACCGGCGCGATCTCAAGGGGCTGCCGGAAAAGTCCTTATCCGTCGCCGGCGCTCGCCGATTACGTCCGCTCGCGCGGCGGCCGCTTTATCCTTTCAAGCGACAGCCACAGGAAAGAGACGCTGTGCTTCGGTTTTGACCGATTCGGAGACAAAATATGAAAATCCCCCGCGTCGCGGGGGATTTGCTTTTCCTGCAATTATTTGAGGATCTTGATACCGCCTATGAACGGAAGTTCCTTCGCTTTTCCCTGAACGGCGTTGACTATGCCGAGGATGAAGAAGACGAAGAGGCAGATGCTGAGGAGCCAGCCGACGATCGCGCCTACTATCGGGATCAGGCCGAGGATGGCGCTTGCGATGCCGACGACGATGGAAGCGATAAAGAGTATAATGCCCTGATTAGCGTGGAAACGCGCGAATTTCGACTCTTTTGCGGCAAAGAGCGGAATAAGGAACAGTATCCACAGGTAGGCGAGTATAGCCATCACCTTGTTGTCGGCGATGTCCTTTTCTTCCATTTCGGAGGTGTGATCCGGGGGGTTGGTGAATTTTTCTTTGAAGGAGGCCATGGTCTTTCTCTCTTTCTTTTTTATATAAATGCGCGTCCCCGCACGGCTCGCGGCGGCAGCGCGTTTATTCTTTTGCGACGTCCGGGTGTCCTCGGGGCAATTTTGCCGCGATAAGGACAAATCCGCTTTAGTCAAGTAAATTATACAATAAAAACCGGATCATGTCAATACCGGGACAGACAAAAATCCCCCGTTTTTTTTCGGGGGATTTTTGAATTGTCACTGTTCACGCCATCACGTACTTGCCGCCGGGGACGGCCGTGATGAGCCCTTTTATCTCAAGCATGGTGAGACCGAAGAGGACGTCGCCGATCTCCGCGCCGAGACGGACAGAAAGCTCGTCCGCGGTCATGACGCCGCCGCGCGAGGCGAACAACTCCATGATGTCGGCTTCGACGCCGTCCAGACCCTCGGGCAGGGTTCGCCCGGGTTCGGGGACGCCGGTAATGACGCCGGGTATCGGTATATCCTCGATGACCTCGGGCTGAGGAACGGGCGGCTCGGGCTTTTTCGCGCGCGAGCGCGATTTTTCTTTTTTCGCGGTCTTTTCGGGCTCTCTCGGCTTGACTGCCTCCGACGGGATGAGCAGACTGCTGACCGTCGGATAGCGCTCCTCAAAGTCGGCGATTATCTCCCGACCTTCGGTTATCATTCCGGCTCCGTCCCGGATAAGGGCGTTCGTTCCCTTGCTCCCGAGCTCGCCGGCCTTGCCGGGCATTGCGTAGACGCGCCTGTGTTGTGACGACGCGTGTTCGGCGGTGTTGAGCGCTCCGCTTTTTTCCGGCGCTTCAATAATGAGGACCGCCTGGGAAATGCCGCTTATTATTCTGTTGCGGGACGGGAAATGCCATTTTTCCGGTCGGGAATACGGTGGGAACTCCGAAATGAGGGTTCCGCGCTCGGCAATCTCGTTCATCAGGTCCCCGTGCGCGGCGGGATAAGCTCTGTCGAGTCCGTTTCCGAGGACGGCCACGGTGGCGCCTCCGGCGTCGAGACAGGCGCGGTGCGCGGTCCCGTCAACTCCGATCGCCATTCCGCTGACGATGACGGCGCCGGCCTTGCTCATATCGTATGCGGCTGTGTAGGCGCAGTCTCTGCCGTATTCGCTCATGCGCCTCGTTCCGACGACCCCGATAAGGAGCGCGCCGGCGTCGGGGAGCGCCCTGCCTTTGCGGTATAGAACTCCCGGCGGATCGGGAATGAGCTTCAGCCGCTCGGGATACTCGTCGTCGTCCGGGGTGATTATCGAAATGCCTTCATTCCGGCAGTTTTCGACGGTTTTCAGGACGAGCTTCATGTCCTTGAGCTTCAGCCGCTCGGCGGCCGAAGGGGAAACTCCGGGCACTTCGGAGTATGAATCCGCCGCGTAAAGCGCCGCGAGGTCGCCTCCGAAATGCCTCAGGAGCGCGGCGCGGCTCTTTCCGGTAAATTCTGTCCGGAGCGAAAGCCAGAGCCAGAGGGCCTGCCGGTCGCTTGCCTGACTCGGATCCATTATTTTATCGTGAGAGTTGCCTCGGAGGTGATACCCTCGAGCTTGACGTCGTTATACGTTCCGTTGAAGGTATAGAGCGTCGAGAAGGAGAGGGTCTGTCCGTAAATCGCGTCTATCTCGAACACCGCGAGGAGAGTCTCTCCCTTTTTGTTTTCGCTTTGGTTTACGGCGGGGGCGGTGAACGTCGAGATGTTGTCGCCTATTTTGATGAAGCTGTTCGGGCAGCCGCCGGTGAAAATGCTCCAGTGGACGAGATACATCGACACTTTGAGATGGACCGTCCCGTCGTCGTTGCGGGTGCCGACGATGACGGACTTGGTGTTGATATACTTCGCCGCGGAGTTAGAACTTATGGTCTTGTTATATTTGAAATTAGCCGGCGCCTTCTGAACGGGAGTTGTGACCGGAGGAGTGGGAGTTGTGTCCTTGGACGAGCTCGAAGGATTCGGATTGGTGACGGGCGGATTGTTTTCTTTCGTCGAACTGCTTGACGGCGGATTATATTTCGTGCCCTGGTTATTGTTTTCCGTATTGACCGGCTGTTTGGCCGTGGTCGAAACAGGTTCCGCTGTTCCTGTGTCCGTATCGGTCCCAGATACCGGGGGGTTGCTTTTCTGCGCCTGTCCTACGACGACCGCCCCGATTATCGAGACGGCGAGCACGGACGCTATGATAATGAGAGCTTTCGTGAGTGTTCCTGTTTTCATTTTTTTATCTCCCTTTGTTTTATTCGATGTTGTTTACGGTGCAGTAGAGTTCCCATCCGCGGGTCTCCGACCACGTCGCGACAAATCCGCGTGACGCGTCCGACACGTAGTCGAAACACATGGGAAGGATAAAGTCCCCTTCGGTGTTTATCATCCCGTATTTTCCGTTTTCGTCTCTGACGACCGCAAGGCCCTGCAGGAACGGCCGCGCCTCGGAAAAGCTCGCGGCGCTCACCCATCTTCCGTCGATGGAGAAATATCCGTACAGTCCGTCTTTTTCGACGACGATTATCCCGTCGCTGTAATTGACTATGGAGTAGTTCCCGGGGACGGTGTAGTACCCTCCGCTCTTGGTTGCGAGACGGTATTCGGAAATGTTGATGAGATCAATATGTTTCTGATGCGCTTCCGCGTACCTGACGAGGCAGTATCCGCGGTCGAAATAGTACATTCCGATCGACGAGAGATCGCTGTTTACCGCTCCGAGATGGCGGCGGTGAGTCTTGACTACGTTTTGCATGGCCGGCGAATACTTAACGGGTTCGGCAACGCGGTTGAAAATCTCCTTGCCCGTGCGATTTACGACGATAACCTCATCCTCAAAGCTTATGACGGAAGCGACGCCGTCCTTTGTGAACTGATATACTGTTTTGTACTTCGCCGGGACAACTACATTGCCCTCGGCGTCCTTGAAGCCCCAGGCGAGTTTTTTTTCGACGAGATAGGTCTTTCCGTTCACGACGACAACGTCGCCGTCCTCGGCGTCGGTCGGGAAAGGCTCGGTTTCCGTGCCGTCCTGAGGAACGCTTTCGCCAGGTTCCGGTTCAGGATCCGGTATATCGGTTCCGGTATCGGCGGGTTCCGCGTTGAAGGTCCCGTCGACGACGGTCACCACGCCGGTCGGAAGATCGCTTTCGGCCGGGTCTGACGTTTCCTGCGTCTCCATGACGCCCTGGCCGGGCTCTGTCTCCGTCACTGCCGGCCCGCTTTCGGTCTGCGCGGAGTCGTCCGTAACGGGAGCCGGTTCGTCTGATCCGGTATCTGTCGGGGCGTCGCTGCTTTCGTCATTCCCGGAGGTGTCCGGCGGCTCGATCTCATTAAAGACAAGCAGCCAGTCGGAGTAGGGAACGGGCAGGTCGGTCGCCGCGGGGTAATACTCCGGAAAATCGAAGGCAAGGGCCATCCTGTTTATCATATCTTCTCCTACTGGCTCGGATGAGATCCCGTCAGGGGAGAGAACGTAGTATTTTTCTTTTATCTCGACAAGCGGTCGGCCGTCGAGGGTCGTCAGAAAGGGAAGCGATCCGGTGAATTTTGTCGCGATCTCCCTGCCGGTCGGGGAATAGACCGTATAGTTTTTGCCCTGATCCACGAAAACATATCCGAAATACAGCGAGAGAGCCGGCTTTTTCACGGTGCTTGTGACGGCTTTTATTCCGAGCCGCTGGTTTTTCATCCTGTATATCTCGTTTACCGTTACCTTGACGTTTCTCTTCGAAAAAGCAGACGGGACGCTGCTGTTCAGGATCCTGAGAAACGACGTGTTTTTGTCGAATATGCCGGTCGAGACGGTCAGGTTGTTATACGATACTGTCCCGAGACCGTTAAGGTATTCCTCGGCATCTTTGTCCGACATGGGATCAGAGACGGGAGGCTCCGGCGGTTCTGTCACCGGGGCGACTTCTGTCGTATCAGGCGGCGCGGAGGTGTCCCCCGTGCTCGTGCCGGAGTCTTCCGGGGGCTCCGTCGCGGACGTCTCTGTCCCGGGCTCGCTCCGGGGCGGCAGAGGGCGTTTTATGAAAGAAATATCATAGGCGCCGGCCCGGTAAAGAAGGACCGCGGCGATGATCGACGCGAATATCAGAATTACGATGACCCTTTTTGCCGTGTTTTTCATGTGTTTCCCGTTCTATTTGTGGTACTTTCCGTGGTTTATTATACTGAACGCTCTGTAAATCTGTTCGAGGAGGATGACTCTCATGAGTTGATGCGGGAAGGTCATTTCGGAGAACGAAAGACGGAGGTCGCACGAATTTTTGACGTCCTCTCCCATTCCGTCGGAATCTCCGATGACAAACGTCAGGTCGGAAAAGCCTTTCCCGGGCAGATCCTCGACAAGCTCCGCGAAGGCTTCGGATGACATCTGTCTGCCTTCGACGCAAAGTGCGATCTTATACCCTTTTTTCGGCAGTCTGGGAATGAGATCCCGCTCCCTGCCGACCTCGACTGTCTTAAGCGAGGCGTAGGCGCCTATGCGCTTGACGTATTCGTCCGCCGCTTCGCGCAGATATCCCGGCCTCAGATTGCCGACGCAGAGAATTGTCACGTTAAGCATCAGAAAAGCTCCGTTTCTGTATCGGCGGACGCGGAACAAACGGTCACCCCCGAGATTCCGTTCCGCGCAAGCTCGAGCCTAACGGCCTTTTCCGCCGTCTCCGGGGTGTTGTTCTCGCGGCTGAGATGAGAAAGCATCACGCGTTTGAGTCCGTGAGGCGCAAGGGCGGAAATCAGCCCGGCGCACGCCTCGTTTGAAAGATGTCCGCCGCCCGACAGAATCCGGTCTTTGAGGGATTTCGGGTAAAGCGCGCTTGAAAGGACCATTCCGACGTCGTGATTTGCTTCGAGAAGGGCGTCGGTACATCCCGTGAGACCTTCCGTGACCCGGTCGGTTATCTGCCCGGCGTCAGTCATTATGCCGAGCGTGCGGTCATTTCCGTTCACGCGGTATCCGAAGCAGGCCGCGCTGTCGTGCGGCACTCTGAATGAAATGACCGAACAGCCGAAAATCGGCACTTCGTCGCCCTCTTTTATCGGGACGATGAGATCCCCCGCGTCTGGAATGTGCGGTGCGATCCGGTCGACGCACCCGTTCGGGATATATACCGGGATGCGGAGTTTTTTCAAGAGCGTACGGAGGGCGGAGACGTGATCGGTGTGCTCGTGAGTGATGAATACTGCGCCGATCCGGCGTGGGTCCTCGCCTATTCTTTCGACAGAGCAGAGGATAGACTTTGCGGAGCCGCCGGCGTCAAAAAGCAGCGCTCCGTCGCCGCATCCGACGTAGGTGGAGTTCCCCGAAGAACCGGAAAACAGATTGACGATTCTCATCAGAATCTCGAATCGATCCAGGAGGTCAGACCGCTTCCCGTGATCATAACGTAAACGAAGTCGAGAAGAAGCGCCGCCGCGACGGCGATTATGACAAAGAGCAGGGGACGCGCCGCGAAATAATGCCTGCGGTGCGCCTCGGCCAGTTTTACACGCTCTTCTTCCGGCAGATCGTACGAAAAAACGGTTTTATCGGGATGAGTATAAAGTCCGCGCATAATGATCATATACGCTCCGGCCGCCGCGCAGGCGGCGATCACGTATACGTATGTGATCCAGCCGTTGCCGAAATTCAGCATCACCTCGTAAAAAACGGTGACGGCGACGACAACGAGAAGCAGCAGCAGCATTTTTCCGACGGGAGTTTTTGATTTCATTTTATCTCAATACCGGGAGTCCGTCGATGGCGTTCAGACACATTCTGAGCGCCCTGGCGGCGCGGCGGCGTACTTCGGGATCGGTGCTTTCAAGCTCCTGCCTGAGCGCCCTGTAAAAGCCGCCTCTCAGTGAAATATCCTTTTCAAGTTCTTCCGCCCGGTATCCCGGTACGGATTCGTTCCGTATCTGTATTTCGAGGAACGGGTCGGAGGAAAAGCGATCGCTGAGCTCAAAGGCGAGCGACTGCGCGTCGGGATCGAACGAAGGATCGCAGGTCCCGGTCAGAGTAACGCGAAGCGCGGTGGATCCTCTGCGGTCGGAGTCCTCTCCCGCTTTTTCAAGCAGCGATGAGATCAGCCCGTCTTTTGAAACGATTCCCGTCAGATCAAGCGTCTCGGCACGGTAAGTTACGCCGGGCATTCTCAGGAAGGAAACCGAGACGTTTTCGCGGTCGGCGTCGATCAGCAGGACGCCCTTTTTTCCGCACTCGCCGAAATCCCGTCCTTCGGGGCATCCGGGATACGCGATGGTCGTTTTTCCGAACTTTGAAACGCTGAGCGCGTGAATATGACCGAGCGCTACGTAATCGAAACCGCCGAGCGACGACGAGAAGACCGGGCAGTACGGCGACAACGGATCATCGAGCGCGGCGTGGCAGCAGAGAATTCTGAGACGTCCGTTTTCTTCCACGCCCTCGGCGAGCGACGGCGCCTCGAACATACTGTCCGAAGTGAAGGCAAAACCGTAAACGTCGACCCCAAGACCCGGGAACTCGAATTTTGACATGTCGGGCGATCGGAATATGAATACGTTTTCCGGGATCCCGGAAAATGATTCGGAATAATACCCTTCGGGGGTGAAATAATCGTGATTGCCGGGGGATATGACAAAGCTTGTCCCGCGGTATGAGCCAAGCCGCTCGAAAAATCCGGAGACGATACTGCGGGATACCACGGTGTCGTCGAATACGTCGCCCGAGATGAGCACCAGACGTGCCCTTGATGACGCCGCCGTCCGAAGAGCGGCGTCAAGGACGTCGAACTGTCCGGAATATCTTTTGGCGGCCTCTGACGCGGGGAGTCCGGCAAAGGGCGAGCCGAGATGAAGATCAGCCATGTGAATGAATTTCATACCGCCCTCCGCTGCCGATAATTATCCAACTTAATTATATTATACAGTATCCGGCTCATTTTTTCAACCGTCGGCACGAAAAAAGTGTTGTAAACACATTGTTAAAAGCGCCGGCCGGATCGTTTCATGAAAACCGAGAGAGCCGCCCGCAGGCGGCTCTATCGGTTTGCTTTTTCGTATTATTTTATAAATCTCATGTATCCGAAAAACGGCAGATTCTTCGCCCTCCGTTTCGCGACGAAAAATATACCGCACGCGACGTAGAACAGGGCGACGAGCCAGAGGACGATCACGATGATCACGTGAAGCACGTTGAAGGCGACGCCTATCACCGGGATAAGTGAAAGCAGCCAGCAGAGGAGCTTTGTCACAAGCCCGACGACAAGGCAGAGACCCTCGATAATGAGAGTTATCAGCCCCTGATTTGCCCAGAACTTCCCGTACTCGGAATCAGGCGCCGAGACGAGCGGCACGAAGAAAAGCAGGCCGGTCGCTGCGCAGAGACATTCGCCGAGATAAGCGCGGCGTTCGTCCTCTTCAAACCGCTTTGTATATTCCTTTCCGTCAAATCTGAAACGCGAAGCCAATTCTTTTTCCTCCGGAAATCGGCAGATACAGACAAACTGTTCGGGATATTATATATCAAAACGCCTTTTTTGTCAAGTACCCGTCGCAGCACGAGGCCAAAAGCCGCCTTTTGGACCCGTTACGCTTTGGAGATCCAAATCATCTCGGAGCCGAAATCGCCTTCGATCGTCACGGTCAGCCCGTTTGTCATAAGCTCAGCTCCGGTGTACGTCGCGTTCTGCTCTTTTCTGTCCTCGAAAGTGAGCTTGTAGTTTGCGTCGGGATCAAGGCCGCGGAGCGTCACGGTTTTCTGCGGGCCTTCTTTTTCGCTCGGCTTCCAGAGCAGGATCATGCCGGAGATCTCTGCGGTCGAGTCCGGATCGTAGTATTCCAGACCGTCCCAGTGAACGCCGTCCGGTCTCGGGAGGATGTGGTACAGATTTCCGTTTCTGATAAGCGGACGCATCGTTTCGCGATAGAGCTTCAGGTAGTACGGCCAGTATGTTTCGTGTTCGTTCTGCTGTTCGCCGTGATAATTCAGCATGACCCCGCCGACGAGACTGCATCTGAGACCGTAAAGATAGTCGAACGAATAATCCGTGCTGCGGTCGTTGCCGCGGATGAAGCTTCCCGTAACGGTGGGAAGCTGTATCTGCGCCGGGTGGATACAGTACGATGCGTCATAAAAGGACATGTGGAGCGACATATAGTCGCCGGTGTCGTCGCAGTTGACGACCGAAGCCTTCGTCATCGTATAAAGGTCCTTCATGGATCCGCCGTTGCTGCAGGATTCGTATCTGAACCCCGGCACGTTCTCGGTAAGATAATCCACAAGTTCTCCGAAACCGACGGTGCACCAGTATGACACGTCGGAGCTTCCTTTTCCTCCGTGGCGGTTTTCTTTAACGCCAAAGTCGCCGGTAGAGATTATCGGCTCAAAATCCGACCTCCAGGTCGTGACGCCGTTTGACGCGAAAAAGTTGCGGAGATAATTCCGGAAAAACGCTACGCATCCTTCGTTGCCGAGATCGGCGACCATTCCGTTGCTGCTCGACATCCCGAACCACTCGGGATGTCCCCCTTCTCCTTTTGAAGAGGGCTCGCCCGGGTCGTCAACGCGAAGGTCGCGCAGAAGCACGTACGCAGTCATCGAAACGCCGTTTTCCTTGAGCTTTGCGGTATATTCCGGCAGGGTCTCCGCCCCTTCGAGCCCGACCCAGTAAAGATAAGCCGGATTGCGCGGTATCAGTGTGTCGAATTTGGACCAGCTTCCGTCCTCGTTCCACCAGGCAATGTCCCATTTGATCGACTCGATCCCCCATCTGACGGCGTCGGAGCTCACCATCTGAAGGTCGCACTGCGTGAGCGGCTCGCATTCGTCTTCATAAACGTTTGCCGGCGCCTTGTATCTGAGGAACCATCGTTTGAAGACGTTTGACCCGTCGTCGACGTCGCCGTCGTAGGCGCCGAGGTAGACGGGCGGGACGCGGAAGGTTCCTTTCGGAGGCAGCTTTGTTGAGAAGGTGTAAACGGTTTGCCCGTCCCGGCGCTCGGTTCCTCCCAGGTGGACGGAGAGAGTAACGCCGTTTTCATCCGTTCCGACGGCGTCAAGCCGCCCGTCGGTCCATTCAAGGGCGAAATAAACTCCCCGCGTTTCTCCGAAATCGAGGTACATCATCGGTATAAGCCCGTTTTGGTTCCAGCCTCCGTGCAGACTGTTCTCCGCATGCGCCGAGATACCGCTTTTGAGTATACGCCTGTTTATTCCTCTGCCCGGGAAACTGACGCCTTTGGGATCGGTCCAGTACAGGGTGTAGCCCTCGGCGACGCCGCTTTCCTTGCTGAAAGTCCAGGCGTAGGGGCTGGTATCCCCGGAGACCGTCGCCGAGAACAGCGTGCCGGGGGCGAGCTCGTTCGTTACCGTGCCTTCGTTTATGATCTCTCCGAAAAACTCGAACGGTCCGGGAGAGTCCGGACGTGATACGACTGACCAGTGATAGGTCAGGGCAAGCTCGTCGCATGAAAACCGGAGGATAAAGCCCCGCCCGCCCTTTTTGTCGTCATACTGCTTGTAATCCCGGTACGTCCAGGAATAGTCCGCGCCGAGATCCGGCAGAGAGCATTCCGTCGGATTCGTGACGGTTTCGATCCCGCTTTCGGTCTTAAGTGAGGTTATAAACGGTTTTCCGCCGCGGAGCGTGACGGCGGTTTCCGTTGTGAGAGATTTCAGGACGAACACTGTCTCTCCGTTTACGGTCCTGACCGAGGGTTCCCGATCCGGGTCGTCTGTCCCGGTTTCTCCGGAGCAGGACGCAAGGAGGGATATCAGCGTAAGCAGTGACAGAAACAGAATCGCGGTTTTTTTCATTGTTGTCTCCGGGACGGTAAAATAATTCAGGCGTTTGTCGCGCATTGACGGTTATGTGTTTTCCGAAAAGTCCGCAATCCGGCTCAGAGCTTAAAGCCGGATCACGGACCCGTTTCAGTGCTATATCAGCCCCAGAGGTCCTCGGGATATACCCCGGCCTCGGTCAGCTTTCTGATGTTTTCGCATACGAGCGCTTTGTCCTCACGGTACGTCATTCCGAACCACACGGCGGAGGTCCTGAGCGCGACGACGCGGCGGCGGCCGGACGTGGCGAGATCCCCGATGACCGTCGGGATGAGATACTCGTTCTTTCTGATGTCGGGTGCGGTGCGCAGGAACTCGACGATCCCGTCGTCGAGAATGTCGAAAATATCCGGCTTGAGTCCCCAGAGGTTCATCGAAACCGGCGTGTCCTTCGGGAAGGGCGACGTCTTTTCAATTCCGTGAGTTTCGGTTATCCCGGTCAGGAATCCGTTTTCGATCTTACAGACCCCGCGCGAAACCCCGCCGTTGTCCGACAGAGTGTTGAAAAGATCGTAGGCGACCATTGAGTAGTCGGGGAGTGAGAGACTGTCATGGATCAGAGAAAACGCCTCGGCTCCGTAGAAATCATCGGCGTTGAGAATGGCAAATGGCGTGTCCACCACGTTTTTTGCCGAAAGCACGGCGTCGCCCGTGCCGAGCGGCTTCTTACGGAACGAAGGGATGCTCTGGAAGGCGTAGGCGGTCTCGACGTGACGCGAGATCCTGTCGCCGCATATTTCCCTGAAATCCTTTTCGATCTCGTGCTTGATGATAAATACGACCTTGTCAAATCCGGCGCGCAGCGCGTCGTAAACCGCATAGTCGAGCAGGACCTCGCCGTGCGAGCCGACCGGCTCGAGCTGCTTTATCCCGCCAAAGCGCGACCCCATTCCGGCCGCCATGATAACGAGTGTTGAGTTTGCCATTGTTTTACCCCTGTTTTTATATTTATATTACCGGAGGCTTCAGCGCGAACGCATGAGCTCCATATAATAACGTTTTTCAAAAGCGCTTCCCATCGAAAACGCCTTTCTCGGAAGGACCCCGTGTTCCGCCACCCAGGAAAAGAGCCCTTTTTTGTCGATCCCGTCAAAAACGAATCCCGCGTTCTTCTCATCCGAAGCGAGGAGGCGGAGCTCCCCGAGCCCGTGAATGTAATCGACCTCCCCGGCTCCGCCGTTTGCGAAATACTCGCGTATCAGACCGTCCACCGCCGAAACAGGCAGCTTGTCGGTGAAAAACTCCCGCTCGCCGTCCCGGGTCACGAAGGTCACTCTGTTCTCCCCCGGTCCTTCGGGGAGAAGTTTTACGAGCGCTTCGGCGTCCGCGTTCTTTATTATCCGGTATATCGGCTCGAAAACTATCGCGTCATCGTTCAGCGAAACGACCTCGCAAAGCGCGTAGGTGACTCCCGCGGCCTTTGCCGCGGCGAGGGAGTGGTTTCCGTCCCCGACGATGAGCGAAATGCCGTTTTCCGACGGAGAGATCGCCTCCGTAAACCGCTTCTGAGCCGGGGAAGACATCAGACTTCCGCGGACGTGCCCTCCTCCGCCGGGGAGGTCAACGTCGTATACGACGGGACCGGTCATGCTCTCCGGAATCGCCTTTTCCGAATCGGTGAAGAGCATGATATGCGGCATGTCGAGCGGCGCGCCTCTTCTGATCTCAGCTCTCGGAGGTACGCGCTCGGGGACGGTTTCCTCGGTCGGACGAAGCAGTCCTCCGGGATATTCTTCAAGCAGGACGGAGCCGACGACCCCGCGCCTGATTCTGCCGGAAGGAAGGGTGCGTTCCACGAAAATCATCGAGTCCGGATACGTGGTGAAAAGATCCGATCCGAGATAATCGTTCATTTTTTCTCTTATTCCGGGGATCCTTTCCCGTGCTTCGTCAAGAAACGCTTCGGGGAGAATCAGCCGGAGCGCTGACGGCTCGTCCCCGACAAATGCGTCGAGCCGGAGCCAGTATTCTCTGTCGGATGTGAACTGATCGCAGGCGATAACCGGCCATCTTTCCGTCACTTTTTTCGGCAGAATAATATCCGCCGGGCGAAAAAAGGGTTTATTCTTCATATTCTGACCTCCTCGTCCGGCTGCTCGGTTTTCTCGGCACGGACCGAGGTCACGCACAGATCGTCCATTCCCGTGACCGTCACTTTAAGATTTCTGAATGTGAACGATGCGTTCAGCTCCGGCTCGGCGTTGAGCATTTCGGTGGCCCAGCCGCCGACCGTTGTGTATTCGCTTTCAAAGTCCTCGCCGGGGTCAACGTCCACGGCGTCGAAGAAATCGCTTATGTTCATGTCGCCGCTCACGTCAAAGATGTTCTCGCTCTTTTCCTCGACGTCGACGGTGATCTCCTCATTCTCGTCCCAGATGTCCCCGACGAGCTCTTCGAGAATGTCCTCGACGGTCACGATACCCATTGTCCCGCCGAACTCGTCTATGACTATCGCCATATGGGTCTTTGCGCGGCGAAGCCGGTCGAGCGCGACGGGCAGCCGCATCGTTTTGTGGATGAAAAGCGGTTTTATGAGCATGCTTTCGAGCTTTTCGCGCGTAAGCGGCTGATCCGGATCGTCCTTGTAATACCTTTTGAGAAGGAGTATGCCGACTATATCGTCGATGTCCTCGCCGCAGACAGGTATGCGTGAAAACTGTGATTCCTCAATTGTCTTTTCGGCTTCGGTCAGGTCGTCGAGGGATATCGTGGTAAGCTCGGTGCGGGGAGTCATTATCTCTCGCACGATGGTGTCGTGAAAGGTGAGCGTCGATTGGAGAAGCTCGTTTTTGTCTTCGTCGATGACGCCCTCTTCCTCGGCGGTCTCGATGATGAGCGAGAGTTCGTCCTCTGTGACCGTCGGGTCGTCCTCCCCCTTGTCCTTACCCCAGATTTTCGAAAGCAGCTTTATCAGGAGCATGACTGTGAAAACGACGGGGAAGAGCAGAACCGTCACGATCCGGACGGGGAGCGCTAACCTCAGGACAAGAGAGTCCGCGTGCTGTTTTGCTATGACCTTCGGCATGATCTCGCAGAAGAGCAGAACGATGAGCGTCAGGACGACCGTCGAGACAAAGGTCGCGCCGCCCTCTCCCATTCCCGAGCCGAGCCAGCCGATAAAGAGCATCGTCGCGCAGGTCGACGCGCCGATATTCGAGAGATTGTTTCCGATAAGTATGGCGCAGAGCGCGTTTCCGAAGTTTTCGGATATTCTGTCGGCCAGGGAGGCAAACGGACGCCCGTCCTCGACGGCGCTCTTGAGCCTTAGTTTATTGGCGGAGTTGAACGCCATTTCCGACGCGGAAAAACCTGCCGAAAACAGCAGCAGAAGGAAGATGGTCCCGAGAAGGATGCCGTCACTCATGTTCCGCCTCCTTCTGGGCCGAAGCGAGCAGCTCGCTTATTTCGTCGTCGTCGAGCGGATGGATCACGAAATACGCGGGTTCTCCGTCCTCCGAGACGTCCTCGGGGGCGATTTTTATCCTCCCGCGGTAGATGAACCCCTCTTCATCCTCTTCAGGTTCAGCGACGTTTTCAAAATAGAGCTGACGTATCGTCTTTCTCGCGTCGTCGCGGTTTTTGCATACGTACCCGAAACGCCCGAAGGCGTCGCCGCAGGTAAGCGTCGGTACGGCTCTGAAATAATTGCCGCCGAGCTTGATGAAGTTTTCGTCGACCTCCTCGTCCTCGTCCCATATCTCGCCGACGAGCTCTTCGAGCAGGTCTTCTATCGTGACGAGTCCGCAGACCACGCCGTCCTCGTGATCCGTGACAAGCGTGAGATACGTTCTGTTTTTCTGCATATCCCGGAGCAGCCTGTCGACCGGGGTGTTGTCAGGGACGAAGGTCACAGGAGAAATTATGTCTCCGAGCCGTATTTTTTCGGGTTTTCCGACGTGGCGGAGTTCCCTGAAATACGTTCTGACGTTGAGCATACCGACGTATTTTTTCGCCCCGTTCTCCTCGGTCTGAAAGACCGGCAGACGGGAGTGGTTCGTTTCGCGCAGCAGGGCGCAGATCTGCCCGGGGCTGTCCGTGACGTCGACCGTCACCATGTCCTCCGGCATCGTCATTATTTCGGAGACCTCGGTCTCCGAGAAAACGAGCGCGCTGCGTATGAGATCGCTCTGTTCCTCGTCGACGACCCCCTCCTCCTCGGCCGTGTCGATGATCTCCTGAAGCTCATCCTCTGTGTACGAAGGGGTTTCCGGCTTGCCGAGAAGTTTTGTGACAAGCCCCGAGAATTTCAGGAACAGAAACGTCAGCGGCCTGAACAGACGCATGAAGAATATCGTCGGCGATACGAGCGCGAGCGAAAGACTGTCCGCCCGGTCGTTTGCGGCGCTTTTCGGTATCATTTCACTGAAAAGAAACACGACCGCCGTCGAAACAAGGGTGGTAAGAGTGCCCACTATACCGGAGCTCCCGTACGCCCTCACCGCGATGAGCGCGGCGACGGAGCCCGCCGCTATGTGGGTTATGTTGTTCCCGATGAGGAGCGCCGTGATGGCGCGCTCGAAGTTCGCGTCGACGAGCATCACCTTTTTCGCACGTCTGTCGCCGTCCTCCGCCCGGCTTTTGATCTTCAGCCGGTTCATGGCGGAAAACGTCGATTCAGCGCCGGCGAAAAACGCTCCGAGTATTATCAGAACTATAAAAAGTATTATGAGAACCGCCGTGATCCCGCTGTCGGGCATGCCCGCCGCGGGGTCCGGCAAAGGTATCGGTACAGTGCCGTTACCGGGGTCGCCGTCCATTAAGACAAATCACTTCCTTTGCGATATTAAGTCAAATAAATATTATATACCATTTACTCCCGGTTGTCAATCCCGGGATGAAAGATCGATATCCTCTTCCGCCGTTTCCGCCGGTTTTTCCCCCTCTTTTGCGGCTTTTTCCTCGGCGGTCACGACGTCGTAGAGCGCTTCGGTGGCGAAATGGATCTTCGTCAGGACGTTATGCGCCGTCTGAGGGAAGACGAAATAGGTCTTTTCGAGCGTGGCGAGGTCGATCGCGTCGCCGCGTTCCTTGAAATTGTATTCTATATGGCAGGAGTACATCGAGCGCACCGAACGGTGGAAATCGAAATCCGAGCCGTCGTCGAGCTTTCCGTGCATTTTAAAGCCGTCCCTGTCGTGGGTCAGCGTGACGTTGCCGAGCGTGACGAAGCCGGCGCTTCCGCAGTTCACGAGTTCTTCGAGACGGACGGTGTCCTCAAAGTGATAGCGCCCCTCGCGGACCTCCCGGTAAACGTTCTCTTTTTCCCAAAGATACCAGTCGGGAACGTGGGTGAAGACGTCCTCTCCCCCGTCCGTGCGGCGGAGCTTTCCGAGCTCGTCCATTTCCCATTCAGCGTGACAGGAATTGCACCATATTTTCGTATCGCGGCTGTCAGTGACGAACTCTTCTCCGCACACGGGGCACTGATAGAGTATCCTGTGGATATTATGCGCGCGTTTTTTCGATTTTATTCGGATGTTGTTCTCGGCCTGCCAGGCGTATTCGTCGTAAACGAGCGCCTCCTCGATACGCTTCTGTATCTCGGCGGCAGGCAGGGAAATCGCCTCCTCGGCCGTTACTATCTGCGTCATTGTCGCGCCGACCGGGACCTGCCGCACCGGATGCTTGTTCCACTGAGGCGAGCGGAGAAAATTCCCGTGAGCGAGGAAAATGACAACGGGGCAGCGCGCCGCCTTGACGAATTTTCCGAGCGCGTCGTCCAGTCGTTCGTTTATACCGGCGAGGGAAAAGCGCGCCTCGGGATACATCGTGACGATTCCCTTGCGCTTGCGAAGTACGGTCAGCATGTGTTTCACCACCGTTATGTCGGAGGTGAACTTGCGCTTGTAAATGCCGCCGACCCCCCGCATGAGCCACTCTCTGCCGTTGAACTCCTCGATTGAAATGACCCAGTTGGTCCGTTTCGGGAATATCGCCTTGACTATAAGGGGAAAGTCGACGAAGGACGCGTGGTTCGCGAGGATGAGATACGGGGGCTCGAGCCCTTCGCAGTTGACTTTGTTTATTTTGCCCCCGACGGGCAGCAGGAACGCGGCGCTCCCGCCGAGCTCCACCGGAAAGAGTATCGGGCGCGGCTTTTCGGGCTGTTTCAGAGTGTCAAAAGGCTTAATGGGCTTGTTCTTCATTGTAAGTCTCCGCGCGGTTCTCCGAGTCGGTGAGCATCTCCTCGGCGGACTGCCTTATTTTTTCTGTTATATTTACGCCTCCCATTATGCGGGAGAGCTCGTTTATTCTTCCCTGTCTGTCGAGGAGAGATACGGACGTTTCGGTCCTTCCGCCGTTCTCGGTCTTTTTTATCAGGTAGTGCGCGTCGGCTTCGGCGGCGATCTGCGCGGAGTGCGTCACGCATATTACCTGGGTCCCTCCGGTTCGGGAGAGGCGTTTCAGCCTTATTCCTATCTTGTGGGAAGTCCTTCCGCTCACTCCGGTGTCGATCTCGTCGAAAACGAGCGTTTCTCCGCTGCTCGGGACGGTCGATATGGTTCTCAGGGCAAGCATGACCCTTGACAGCTCGCCGCCCGACGCGACCTCGGAAAGCGGTTTCAGTTCCTCGCCGGTGTTTGCCGAGAACATAAAGTTCACGCGGTCGGTCCCGTCGCGCGTGAGCTCCGGCGCGCCGGACGTTTCATACAGCTTTTTTACCGATACCCTGAAACGGGCGCGCGGCATTTCGAGATATTCGAGCTCCGAGAGTATCGCGGACTCGATTTTCCCGGCGGCCTCGCGGCGGACGCGGGTGAGTTCCTCCCCGAGGGAAACGGCTTCGCGCTCCGCAGAGGCGAGTTTTTCGGAAAGCCGGCCGATGATCTCTTCCGAGCTTTCGAGTTCTTTGAGACGTTTTTCCGTCTCGTCGCGGTATCGGAGTATCTCCCCGACGCTGTCGCCGTATTTTTTCCTGAGCTTTTCGATCCTGTCGAGCCGGGTCTGAACGGAGTCGAGCTCTTTTTCGGGATCTTCACCGAAATCGGAGCAGAGATCTTCGGCGACGAGGGCGACCTCTTCAAGTCCGTAGGAGAGCTTTGTGAGCAGGTCGGTATATTTCTCGGGTTCCGGGAAATATTCGCTTATCGCTTCGATCGAGGCAGAGGCGCGTTTGACGAGCTCATAGGCGGGGACGCCTTTTTCGCTTTTGTAGAGCGTGCGGACGATAAAACGCGCATGCTTGTTTATCTTTTCGGCGTTTTTGAGTTTAAGAAGACGGTCGTTGAGCGCTTCCTCCTCGCCGTCCCTGAGACGAGCGCCGTTTATGTCGTCGAGCTGAAGCCTCAGAAGCTCTGCGAGCCGGGTTTTTTCTTTTTCGTCTTTTTTCAGGTCGTCGATACGCCGTCGGAGCGAGACGACCTCGTTATATTTTTCGCGGTATTTCAAAAGCAGTTCCCGGTCCCCGGCGAAGCTGTCCACGTAGTTCAGATGAGAGTCCTCCGAGAGGAGCGAAAGACTGTCGTTCTGGCCGTGAATGGACACGGCGCCGGAAAGCGCGGAGCGGTGAACGGCGAGGGAGACGCTGCGCCCGTTTATTTTCGACTGCGAGCGCCCCTGAGAATCTATCGAACGCACGACGTAAAGTTCGCCGTTCTCGTCCGGGCTGATTTCGGAGTCCTCCGGGATGACCTCCCCGATATCCGAAAACACGGCGCTGACCGACGCTTTTTCGCAGCCCGTGCGGATTATTTCTTTCTTCGTTTTGCCTCCGAGAACGGCGGACACGGAGTCGATGAGAACGGATTTACCCGCTCCCGTTTCTCCCGTTATCACGCTGAAGCCCTGCGGGAAGCTTATGTCGCTTTCTCTTATGACGGCGAAGTTTTCAATGTGGATAGATTTCAGCATATCGTTTTAGTCAGACGTCAAGCGCCGTGATCCTGTCGGCGAATGCGGCCGCATCCTCTTCGTTTCTGAACATCACGAAAATCGTGTCGTCCCCGGCGATCGTCCCGAGTATCTCGGGAAATCCGAGCCCGTCGACGGCGGCCGCCGCGGCGTTTGCCATCCCCGAGTACGTTCTGAGAACGCAGAAAACAGACGACCTGTCGGCTGAAATCACCGAATCGCGAAGGATGCTGCGGTATTTCGGGCCGATGTCATTGTCTTCCTTCGGCGGCTGGACTGTATAGCGGCTGTTTTCGTCGCCGTGTTTTTTTATCAGGCGGAGTTCTCTCACGTCCCGCGAGACGGTCGCCTGTGTGGCGTCGCACCCCGTCTCCGAGAGCCTGCGTCTGAGCTCCTCCTGCGTGCTTATCTCGTATTTGCCGATGAGCTTCAGAATGAGCTCCTGGCGTTCTCTTTTAGTCATGCGGCTTCCCCCGTCACGTGTCCGACATCTTGTCGCGGAGACGTGTATAAAAGCTTTTTTTGTTCCCGTTTCCGAGGCGGATGAACTTTGTGATGTCCTGGGAAAGGGATATCCTGACGGCGTCTCCCGGGTCGAGCTGAGCGGTGTCGCTCCCGTCGACCGAGAGGGATACGGTCCCTCCGTGACCGAGGTACCTGACCTCGATCTCCCGGTTGTCGGGTACGACGACCGGTCTTGCTCCGAGCGAGTGAGGGCATATTGCCGTGAGGCATATCCCCCTGAGCTCGGGATCCACGACCGGTCCTCCGGCAGAGAGCGAGTATGCGGTCGAGCCCGTCGGCGTCGAGACTATATACCCGTCGGCGCGGAAACGTCCGAGCTGCACGCCTGAGCAGAAGACCTCGAGATCGAGTATTTTCGCCGTCCTCCCGTGGGTTATCACGGCGTCGTTCAGCGCCGAGGACGGTCTTCCGACAAGCGCGCCGTCCCTGGTGTGGCAGACGTGGAGCATGCGCCGCTCCTCTATCGAATACTGCCCGGCGAAATATTCTCCGATCCTGTCCGTCTCGTCGACTGATATTTCGGAAAGAAAACCGATGTGACCGGTATTTATCCCGAGAATCGGACATCCCGCGCGGGAGGCGAAATGCGAAGCTCTCATAATCGAGCCGTCCCCTCCGAGGACGACCTCAAGGTCCGGTTTGCGGCACGGCTCGGCCTCGACCCAGTCGGGCAGGGAATTCTTTACGTAGGGAATATGGACTTTGTATCCCTGATCCCGGAACAGTTCTGCCGTAAGCAGAGTATATTTCAGCCCGGGATCTCTTCCCGCGGCGGTCACTATCTCAACGGTGGGAGTCATCGTTCTGTTCGTGATCATGACGGATTATCACTTCCTTTCGGATTGCGTTTCACAAAAGCCGCGAGGTATTCGACGTTCCCGTCTCCGCCTCTGACCGGCGACTCGATAATAATTTCGGCGAAAAGCCCGAGTGCTGCGGCGCAGGACGACACCTTCAGAACGGCGTCTTTGCGGGCGGCCTCGCTTTTCACCACGCCCCCTTTTCCGATTTTTCCGCGTCCCGCCTCAAACTGCGGCTTTATAAGTGACAGCAGGTATCCGCCGTCTTTCAGGAGCGAGGGAATTACCGGGAGAATGAGCGTCTGAGATATGAACGAGACGTCCATCGTCACGACGTCGGCGGGGCGGGGCAGAAACGAGCCGTCGAGCGTGCGCGCGTTTGTCCCTTCCATGACGGTCACCCGCGCGTCGTTTTTCAGCGACGGGTGAAGCTGGTCTTTTCCGGAGTCCACCGCGTAGACGTGAGCGGCTCCCCGTTTAAGGAGACAGTCGGTAAATCCGCCGGTGGACGATCCGATATCGCAGCAAAGAAGTCCGGAAGGGTCGATCTTCGCCTCGTCGAGGATCGCTTCGAGCTTGAGCCCGCCGCGGCTCACGTATTTTCCGATCTGTCCGTCCGAAACGGCGATAACGTCGCCGGGGCAAACGTCGAGCGATGCTTTTGAGACGGCGCGGCCGTTTACCGTCACCTGCCCGTTCCTGATCATCGCTGAGGCGGCTGATCTCGAGCCCGCAAGTCCTCTTGTGAAAATTTCGGTATCCAGCCGGCTCACAGTTTTCTCCTGGTCAGCCCGTCGGCGAATTCCCTGAGAAGAGCGGCGTCCGGCGGGAGGACGCTTTTCGCTTTTTCCGTGAGCTCGTCGATGAGGCGGACGGCGTCTTCGCGGCTCATGTAGTCAAGGAAAGACAGTCCGTCGCCGCCTTCGTCTATCAGGTCGTCCTCTATCTGAAACGAAAGACCGACGGCTCTGCCGAATTCGTCGGCAATCTCATATTCGCGGCTCCCTTTGCCGTGCCCGGCGGCGAGCGTCCCGAGGATACAGGCGGCGCGAATTAGGCACCCCGTCTTCATCTCGTTCATGGCGAGAAAATCGGCGTACGGCACGTCCGTCGGGGAAGAGAACGCGAGATCTGCGCTCTGACCCCCGGCCATTCCGTCGGATCCGGCGAGCCGTGACAGCACGTCGACCGCCCCGGCGACGGTTTTCCCGTCGCATTCCGTCCTTCCGATTATACCGAAAGCGAGGGTAAGGAGCGAATCTCCCGCGAGGAGCGCCTCCGCCTCCCCGAAAACGGCGTGATTTGAAGGCCTTCCCCGGCGAATGAGGTCATCGTCCATACACGGAAGATCGTCGTGAATAAGCGAATATGTGTGTACGCACTCGACCGCGGCGGCAAAGCGCGCGGCGATATCGTCCCGGCCTCCGAAAAGCCGGCAGAATTCTATTGTCAGAAATGGTCTTACGCGCTTTCCGCCCGGGAAAAGCGAATATCTCATCGCATCGGTCAGGCGCTTCTGCGGTCCGGCGACCGACGGGAGTTCGGTCTCAAGCACCCGGTCGGTCAGGGCGGCGTTTTCAGTCAGCGCCGGGGAAAGGCTGTTCATCTGTTTTTTCACCGTCGGAGACGAGAAGTCTGACGCGGTTTTCTGCTGCGTCGAGTTTGCTTTCGCAGAATCTCACGAGCCCGACTCCGGTCTCGAACGCCTCCAGCGACTTGTCAAGAGGGAGTTTTCCGTCTTCGAGAGCCCTGACGGTTTCGGTGAGCTTTCCGAGCGCCTGTTCAAACGTCATTTCGTTTTCTTGTATCGTTTCAGTCATTTGCGTTTTCAAACTCCTTGCGGATGTTTCTGTCTTTAATCTCGGCGTTCGCCTCTCCGTCGGCGAACACAAGTCTTACGTTCTGCCCCGGTTCCGCGTCGAGAGCGCTCGAGACGGGCGATCCGTCGGGGGCGAACACCGCCGCGTAGCCCTTCGAGAGCGTTCCGAGCGGGCTGTGAGCCCCGAGCAGGCCCGAGAGAACCGAGAGTTTTCTCCTGCATTCTGCGGTCGCGGAGCCGGCCGACGCATTCAGCCGCTCGCTCAGCTCGATGACGTCCTGCCTTCTGTCGGCGAGATAGCTGCCCGGCGACGTGAGCTGTCTCGAACCGGCGAGGGACGCGACCGCCCCGCGTCCGTCTGAAATGATCGAGACAGCCGCCGAAACGAGTCTGCGGCGCATCTCGGACAGCCCGGGAAGCAGCGTCGAGGAATCCGGAACGGCGAGTTCCGCGGCCGCCGACGGGGTCGCTGCCCTGACGTCTGCGGCATAGTCGCATATTGTGAAATCCGTTTCGTGACCGACGGCTGAAATGACGGGAACGGGGCAGGCGAAGACGGCTCTCGCGAGCTTTTCGCCGTTGAACGCCCAGAGGTCTTCGATGGAGCCGCCGCCTCTGCCGATTATTATAACGTCCGGTCTGTTTTCTGAAAAATATCTGATTCCCGAAACGAGCGATTCCTCCGCACCGTCTCCCTGGACGAGCGCAGGATATATTTTCACGACGGCGGACGGGAATCTCCTTCCCGTCACGCTGACGATGTCGCGGACGGCGGCGCCGGACGGGGACGTTATCACCCCTATCGTTTCGGGATACGGCGGGAGCGGTTTTTTGTGCGACTGATCGAAAAGTCCTTCGGACCTCAGTTTTTCGGTCAGCTGTTCAAAGGCGGCGTAAAGCGCGCCCTTGCCGTAAGGTTCGAGCGCCGTGACGTTCAGCTGATATCTCCCCGTGGGGACGTAAAGCGTCGCCGACGACGCGGCGACCACCTGCATCCCGTTTTCCGGGACGAATTTCATCCGCTCGGCGTATGAGCGGAACATTATGGCCGACACCGCTCCTCCCTTGTCTTTCAGGGAAAAATACAGGTGCCCGCCCTTGACCGACAGGTTTGATATTTCCCCGGCGACGAGAAGCGACGACAGGTATCTGCTTCCCTCGAGCCCGCGCTTGACGTATTCGTTCAGCGCGGTGACGGAAATTATGTTTCTGCTTTCTGACATGTTTTTTTATGACCGTATCGGTTTTATGTCGAGCTCACCGAGAAGGCACATCTCGGAAAGGCGGGCGATACCCGCTGCGTTGTCGGATGAAAAGCGCGGTTCGGCGCACAAAACGCCGAAGCGTTCCGAAAGAGCTTCCGATATCATCCTGTTTGAAGATACGCCTCCCGCGAGCAGGACGGGCATCCGTCCGTGTTCGTCGAGCGCCTTCTGTATCATCGCCGAGACGGTCTCGAGCACCGCCGAAAAGACATAAGAGTAAATCTCCCCCGCAGGGACGCCTTTCCGGAGCATCAGCGATACGGTGTTTTCAAACCCGGAAAGATTACAGTCAAAACCCTTTATGACGGGGCGGACCTTTTTAAGCGACGGATCGGCAAGCCTCTCCATTTCGGCTCCGCAGGGAAAACCGAGCCCGGTCATGACGCCCGTCCGGTCGATAAGCTGGCCGGCGCTTATGTCAAGCGTCTTTCCGGCGATCTTAATTTCGCCGTATTCGTAAAGAAGGAGCTCGTGCGTTCCGCCGGATATGTGAAACGTGAGGAACCTGTTGTGGATAAGGTCTTCACGACCTGCGGAATATAGCGCAGCCGCGATATGGCCGCGCTGATGGGAGAACCCGTAAAGCGGAACGGACGCCGCCGAGGCGACGGATGCGGCGGCCGACACTCCGGCAAGAAAGCACGGCATATACGACCCCTCGGCGTCGCGGGGCTTCGTCGATACGCCGACGGCGTCGGGCGGACCGTTTTTTCCGATACCTTCCATGAGCTCGGGGAGGCGCGTCACGTGCTGAAAAAGCGCTTCGCTCTGTCTGAGCCCGCGCTCCCCTTCTTTAACGTCGAGGAGCTTTTTTCTGAAATCGGTGATCCTTCCGTCCCGGCTCACCGCGACGGACGTCGTATAATTGCTTGTGTCTATCCCGAGCGTGCAGGAACTCATTTTTTCAGTCCGAGCTCCGCCGCCGCGGAGTTGAGCACCCCGTTCGCGTACGCCGGAGACTTCTCGTCTCCGAAGAGCTTGCAGATCTCGACGGCCTCGTTTACCGCTATCTCAAACGGGATATGACGGCCGTCCTTCCCGGTGTAAAAGCCCATTTCGAATATCGCGATCCTGAGCGCGGTGAGGGTCACCGCGGGGAGGCGGCCGATAGCCCTTCCCCGGGAAAACTTCCCGATAAGCCCGTCGATCTTGTCTTTTTCTCCGGTGACTCCGTCAAAGACAGCCTTTACGTATCCGTACTCGGGACCTTTCAGACCGAGATTTTCGGTCTCGTCGGCAAGAAATGAGTCGGGGTCCTCCGGCTTCTGAAACTCCGCTTCGAAAAGTATGCGGAAGGCGGTTTTGCGCGCCTCGCGCCTTGTATTCAGAATTATCTCTCCGGCGTCGCTTTCGAACGGGTCGGCAGGTGTTTTTTTATCAGACATATCGGGTCTCCATAGTGTATCTATATGGTATTATTATACAGCAAAAGCTCCCCCGTGTCAATGCGCGGGGGAGTTTTTATTCACTTTCAATGAATATTTTGTTGAGTTCAGCGTGAGAAACAGGTCAGACATTCGACGGATCCCGTCCTCGGGAACATGTTGAAGGGCGTGACGGATTTCAGCTCAAATCCGCCCTTTATGATTTCAGAGGCGTCGCGCGCGAGGGTATCGGGATTGCATGAGACGTAAACGAGCGTCTCCGCTTCCGACCGGATTATCGAGGATATAAGCCCGTGAGAGAGCCCTTTGCGCGGCGGGTCGACTATCACGAGCCCGGTCCCGGCGGGGACCGCGTCGGCGCTCCCGCAGGTGAAAGATATGTTTCCGATTCCGTTACGGACGGCGTTTGCCCGCGCGTTATAAACAGCGTCCGGGACGATCTCCGTGCCGGTCACCGAGATCCCGGGTATCGCCTTCGCGCAGCAAATGCCTATCGTGCCGATTCCGCAGAAGAGGTCGGCGACTTTTTTCGCGCCGCTCCGGGCGACGATATCCGCCGCTCTGCCGTAAAGCAGCTCCGTCACGCCCCGGTTGACCTGATAAAACGATCTGTGCGATATTTCAAACCGGCAGCCGAGCAGCTCGTCGCTGACGGCGTCTCTTCCGTAAATCACCTCGGAAAAGTCTCCGAGGATCACGTTCGTGTCCTTTTCGTTTATGTTCGAGACAACGGATACGATTCCCGGAAAAAGGTCCCTCAGGGAGACGAGCGCTTTCTTTTCGCTCTCCGAAAGCCGGCGTGACGTCACCGGGTAGAGCATTATTTCCCCTGTTGCCTCGCCGATCCGGAGGCATACGTGTCTCAGAGGAAGCCCGAGAGAGACGCATTTGTCGGTTATTTCCCCGAAAACGGCGGGAGACAGGACGCAGCCTGAACAGTCGGCGAGCTCGTGAGAATGCCGGGCGTAGTATCCGTATTTTCCGTCAGAGACGGGAACGCAGATCTTGTTGCGGTATCTTTCGCGCCGTCCGTCGGTTACGCATTCGGCGACTTCGGCGTCGATCCCCTGCTTTTTAAGGGCGGCCTTCACCGTTTCGCGCTTGAGTTCTTCTTCGCATCCGAAGGCCACGGAGCCGTAAGAACACCCGCCGCACCGTTTTGACGGACAGACGTCCGTCATCCTGAACGGGGAACGGGATATGAGCTTTTCGACCTTTCCGACGGTCACGTTTCCGGTCTTGATAACTTTCACGGAGGCGAGGTCGCCGGGCACTCCTCCGTGGACGAAAACGACCTGTCCGTCCGGATGTCTGCATACGCCGTACCCCATCTGCGTCATGCCGGTCACGGCGGCCTCGAATATCTCGTTCTTTAAGGGCATCACTTCACGGTCTCCACCGTCAGCGAGGCGTACGGCTTTCCGTATTTCACGTCAAGTCCGGCGGCCGTCTCGTCCACCATTACGTTGAACAGATGGGCGAGATATTTGGTCCGGAACGTCGAAAGATCGGATCTGACGTAGTCCATGTCGACCGGGAGACGACGGATGATAAAATATCCCTGACCGAGGTCGATTACGCCGCTCGTCTCCCCGGGGCCGAGCGCCGCCGCTTCGTCTGCCACGCCGTCGATGATCTCCCCCTCGACGTAGTAATATCCGTGTTCGAGTCTTGCGCTCATGTCGGGGTCGCTTCCGTATTCTGTCACGATATCGCCGAAATCCGCGCCTCCCGAAATCTTTTCGCTCGCCTCCAGCGCAAGCTGAAGGGCGTTTTCCTTGTCACGCGGAATGTATACGTAGGAGATACACGTAAATTTTTCAGGCACTGCGGATATCAGCTCTTCATCTGAAAAACGAAGTATGCCGTTTTCCTCGTTCGTGACGTGATTATAGATCTTTCCCCATAACGAGGTGAAGCAGGAGACGTAGTAGGCGGCGTATTCCGTCATGTGTGCGTCTTCGAGAAGATCCCTTCCGGTCTTTCCGTCGGAGCCCGTGACGGCCGCCTGCGCGGCGACTGCTTCGGCCGCCTCGCGTTTTTCGTCGGCCGAAAGCTTTACGCCGTATTTTGCCGCGAGTTTTTCGATCGCGGTGTTACGGGTGAGGACCTCGAGGACTGCGTCGTTCAGCTCCGCCTGCGCGGCGTAGTCGCCCTGCCAGACCGTATGATCGCCCCCGTCCATGTCGTCCCTGGTGTTCAGAAACACGTATCTGTATAAGTCGTAGTTTATCTTCGTTCCCCCGATCGTAAGCACGGTCCGCCCGTCCGAAGGGGCGGGTCCGGGACCCGAACAGGATGACAGGAAAACGATGATCATTGCCGCGGCGGCGAAGGCCGCCCCGAAACGCGTTGCTTTTTTCATCTCAGTGATATGAACCTTTCCCGGGGATTCCCGGATATAATCAGACAGCCGCGGCGGGATTCGCCGCGGCTGAGCGTCAGTCTTTGCTTTCGGCGATTATCTGCTCGCCGTGCAGCATGCGGTCGGCGTCTCTTATCACCTTTTCGACGAGCGAGCGCATAACGTAGAACTCTCCCGTCCCGTTCAGGGTGTAGAAGCAGCGCCTCGTGGAATAGGAATAGAATCTGTAGTCGAGACGCTTTCCGTCGTCAAGTTCGAACGAAAGCTCGAGCAGGAGCGCGTCCTTGCTCTCGTGACCTTCGTCGACGTAGTCGATGATCTTGAGGGAAAGAAAATCCTTGTACAGCTGGCGGAATATCTTGAGGTTGTCGGCGTCGTAAGCCGATGTTTTCTGATTTTCGTAAACGAGCAGCGTTTCACCCTCTCCGCTGAGCGTGAAAGCGCAGTCGACGTCGATATCCTCGCCGCGGGTGTTTTTTTCGTCGAGACGGCCCTTGATCGAGATCTTCGAAACCTCGTTTATGTTGGTCGAGAAGACGTAATTGTCAACGAATTTGAGGAGTCCCCATCCGAGGAAGGCCGCGCCTTCGCTCGACGTCGTCATATGACATATCGTGTTGTAGACGGATGAAAGCGCGTAGAAGCCGCCGGTCTCGTCCGGTTCGGAGAATACGACGACGGACGTTACTCCGTCGACCTTGTACGAGACTTCGTAATACGGATGTTCGACGTCTATCCCGTACTCCTCGCGAAGCTTTTCCGCCGAATAGTCATCGAGTTCCTTTCCGGCTTTGACACAGTAATCGGCGCTGAACTTTGAAAACGTCTCGAGCATCGAGCTGTAGGTCGAGAGATTGACGTTATACCCCTCGGGGACCATGAGCTTGTACGACGGAAGGTCTTTTCCGGTCTCCTCGGGCGTGAGCATGTCTATATAGACGTACATCTCGCCGTTTCTCACGATAAAGAAATCGTCGACGTTAAAATACGAGGAGGTCGAGACAGGCCAGGCGAGCGCCGGAGTTATCAGATTGTGCACGTCGTTGAGCAGGGTCGAGGCGAGGGTCGTGTCGAGAATGTAGACGACCGGTCTGCCGTCCCTCTCCCGCCCTTCGTAGGTGCAGTAGAAGCCGCCGCCCGTCGGGATCCTGTTTCCGATAAGGACCTTGTGCTTAACGCCGTCCATCTTTGTGACGATATACCAGGACGGGTCGTTTTCGGGCGCGAGACCGTACGACGAAAGATCCTCGGTCTCCTCAAAGGCGAGCCGCCTCATGCTGAGAGTATATCCGGAGCTCACGACGAGCGATGAAAGCGCCTCGAGCGAATAAGTGACGGTTTCCATGCCTTT
>JAFTDQ010000097.1 GCA_017454075.1 Clostridia bacterium | reverse complement strand
CCCGAGCTGCTCGGTCCGATAGCGGTAGCCGCGTACTCCTACATGGCGCTCGTGCCGGTAATTCAGCCCCCGATCATGCGTCTTCTAACCACCGAAAAAGAGCGCCGTATCGAGATGAAACCGGTCGAAAACGTCGGAAAGAAAGAAAAAATAATCTTCCCGATCGCTGTCACGATATTCGTTTCGCTCCTCGTTCCCGACGCGGCGCCTCTCGTGGGGTGTCTCATGCTCGGAAATCTTCTCAAGGAATGCGGCGTGACCGAGAGACTCTCAAAGACCGTTCAGAACGAACTGTGCAACATCGTCACGGTTTTCCTCGGTATTTCCGTCGGAGCGACCGCGACGGGAGCAAATTTCCTTAACCTGAGGACGCTTTTCATAATAATCCTCGGCATCGTTGCCTTCGGAATGGGAAGCGCCGGCGGAGTGCTCCTTGCGAAGTTCCTCAACCTTTTCAGAAAGAACAAGATCAACCCGCTGATCGGCTCGGCCGGTGTTTCGGCGGTCCCCATGGCGGCGCGCGTCTCTCAGCTTGAGGGACAGAAGGCAAATCCTAAAAACTTCCTTCTCACGAACGCGATGGGAGCAAACGTCGCCGGGGTCATCGGCTCGGCGATCGCCGCCGGCGTTCTTATCGCGATATTCGGCTGATAACGACCGAAAGGCAAAAAAATGAGCAAACTATTTATCACAGATACGATACTGCGCGACGCGCATCAGTCTCACGCCGCGACAAGAATGCGCCTGAGCGATATGCTCCCCGCGTGCGAAAAACTCGATTCGATAGGATACTGGTCACTCGAATGCTGGGGAGGCGCCACCTTTGATTCCTGTATGAGATTCCTCGACGAGGACCCGTGGGTACGGCTCCGCACTCTGAGAGAGGCGATGCCGAAAACGCGGCTTCAGATGCTTCTCAGGGGACAGAACCTCCTCGGATACCGTCATTACGCCGACGACGTCGTCACCGAGTTCGTAAGAAAATCCGTCGAAAACGGGATCGACGTCATAAGGATATTCGATGCTCTCAACGATGTCCGTAATTTTGAAACCTGTATAAAATCGCTGAAAAGCGTCAGGATATCTCATCCGTCGGCAGTATGCGAAGCCGCGCTCTCATACACAAAGAGCCCGGTCCACAGCGAGGATTATTTCGTAGACCTCGCGATACGGCTTCAGAAAATGGGGGCAGACACAATTTGCGTCAAGGATATGGCGAATCTCCTTTTGCCTATGGACGCATACAGTCTCGTAAAGAAACTGAAACAGGCCCTTGATATACCCGTACATCTGCATACTCACAATACGACGGGAACGGGCGACATGGTATATCTTATGGCGTCGCGCGCCGGCGTCGACATCGTCGACACCGCGCTCTCCCCGTTTGCGAACGGGACTTCTCAGCCCGCCACGGAATCGCTCGTCGCCACCCTGAGGGACACGGAACGCGATACGGGGCTCGATCTCGCGTCTCTTTCGGAGATCTCCGCTCATTTTCGTAAAGTCGCCGAGAAAATGCGTGCCGACGGACTGATAAACCCGAAGGTATACATGGTCGATCCCAACACCCTGCTCTATCAGGTTCCGGGCGGCATGCTGTCAAATCTCATGAAACAGCTCAAGGACGTCGGAAGAGACGATCTGCTCCCCGAGGTCCTTTCCGAAGTTCCCCGCGTCCGCGCCGATTTCGGTTATCCTCCGCTTGTCACCCCGACGTCGCAGATAGTGGGGACCCAGGCGGTGCTGAACGTAATGTCGGGCGAACGCTACAAGCTTTTCTCTCAGGAATCCAAGGCGCTCCTCTCCGGAAACTACGGAAAACTGCCGGGGGAAGTCAACGAGGAGATCAGAAAAAAAGCCATCGGAGACGTCGAACCGATAACCTGCAGACCCGCCGACCTTATCAGACCTGAGCTTGAGAAAATGAAAGCCGACGCGTCGCACGTCGCAAAATGCGACGAGGACGTCCTCAGCTTTGCCCTTTTTCCGGAAGTCGCCGAAAAGTTTCTCCGTAAAAGAAACGAAACGAGCGGGCAGCCCGATGATAAATCGGACGACAAAGTCAAAGAAAACGACGACTCGGTGCGGGTCATTTACGTCGACGACAGATCCGCACAATTCTGACAACAAGAAGGCTTAATATATGCTTTTATCACAGCTTCCGACGCCGTCGCTCGTGCTCGACGGCAAGAAATTCAGCAAAAACCTGAAAACGATGAGTTCGCTCCTCGAAGGGACGGGGGTCTCTCTCAGACCGCACTACAAATCGAACAAATGTTCCGCGATAGCCCACAGGCAGATCGAAAGCGGCGCGAAGGGCATGACCTGCGCCAAGCTCAGCGAAGCGGAGGATCTTATCACGTCCGGAATCACCGACGTTCTCATCGCGAACCAGATAGTTGACTCCTCAAAGATACGCCGCATGGCGGAGCTGGCCGGAATGTGCCGTCTGACTGTTTGCGCGGACAGCGCCGATAATCTCAGAGAGCTGTCAAAAGCGGCCGTTTACGCCGGAACCACCCTGCACGTCCTTATAGAATATGAAATCGGGATGGGAAGATGCGGCGTAACCGACCCCGACGTTTTCGTCGCGCTTGCCGAACTTGCCGCTTCCCTTCCGGGTATCAGGTTCGACGGGATACAGGCGTACGCCGGTCACGCCTCCCATATTATCGACGGAGAGGAACGTCTCGCCAGCTCGGAAAAATCTCTCGGTATGCTGAACGGACTGAGAAAAAAGCTCGCCGAAAAGAACATACCGGTTGAGACGATTTCAGGAGGGAGTACCGGAACCTCTCTCATCGTGTCAAAACTGCGCGGCGTGTACACGGAGCTTCAGGCAGGAAGCTATATTTTCATGGACTCGACGTACGAAAAGCTCGGGCTTCCTTTTGAAAACTCCCTGTTTGTCGTCTCAACGGTCGTCAGCCAAAAACCGGGGCTTACCGTTCTTGACGTCGGAGCGAAAGGGCTCGGAGCCGATCAGGATCTCCCGTTCTGTCTCACTCCCGAAGGACGGATAATCCGGACAAACGGGGTCGAACTCAACGAAGAGCATCTCAAGCTTTTCGGGCAAACCGGCCTTTCCGTCGGAGACCGGGTCCTTGTAGTCCCCGGTCACTGCTGCACCACGGTAAACCTTTATGATTTCATCTACGTTTTTGAGGGCTCAGACGTTGTCGACCGACTCGCGGTCACCGCAAGGGGAAAATCCGTCTGACGATTACGGAAACACAAAAATGAAATCCAGAGCGATAAATCTTTCAGAAATCGGTTGACAAGCCGCCGTTTAAGTAGTATAATTGGCGGAGTCAATTCCCTGATTATTCAAAAAGGAGATCAATCATGAACAGAGTATACAATTTCTCGGCCGGTCCCTCAATGCTTCCGCTCAGCGTTCTCGAGAGAGCGCAGAAAGAACTCGTATGTTACGGGGACAGCGGAATGTCGGTGATGGAAATGAGCCACAGATCGCCGGAATACGACGCGATTATAAAAAAAGCCCAGGCTGATATCCGTGCTCTCATGTCCATCCCGGACAACTACAAGGTCCTGTTTATGCAGGGCGGAGCGTCAACTGTCTTCGCTTCGGTGTGCTACAACCTTCTCACCGGGTCAAAAAAGGCCGACTATATAATAACCGGTCAGTTCTCCAAAAAAGCCTACAAGGAAGCTCAGAAATACGGAGACATCCGTCTCGTCGCCTCCTCCGAAGATAAAAACAACACGTATATACCCCGCGTAAAGCGCGAGGATTTCCGTCCCGACGCGGATTACGTTCATATCTGTTTCAACAACACGATCTACGGCACGAAATTCGACTATATTCCCGACACCGGGAACATTCCGCTCGTCGCCGATATGTCGTCCTGTATCCTTTCGGAGCCGATCGACGTGACAAAATTCGGAGTCATTTACGCGGGAGCTCAGAAAAACGTCGCACCGGCCGGCCTCACCATCGTGATCGTCCGCGATGATCTTCTCGGCAGATGCCGTCCCGATACCCCGGCGATGTTCGACTGGAAGCTCATCTCCGACAACGACTCGATGTATAATACCCCTCCCTGCTATCCCATATACGTGGCCGGGCTGGTATTCGAGGATCTGCTCGCAAACGGCGGACTCGCTGCCAAAAAGGAATATAACGTACGCAAGGCGGCGATCCTGTACGATTACCTCGACTCGCAGAGCTATTACATTGCTCCGGTCGAAAAGAGCGCGCGCTCGATGATGAACGTGACGTTTGTCACCGGGGACCCGGATCTTGACAAGAAATTCGCATCCGAAGCAGGCAAAGCAGGACTCAAGAACGTCAAGGGACACCGTTCGGTCGGAGGGATGCGCGCGTCGATATACAACGCCATGCCGATCGAAGGCGTGGAAAAGCTCGTTGCCTTTATGAAACAATTTGCCGAGGAGAACCCTAAAAATGTCTGATAAATTCAAGATTCAGCTGCTCAACAACATAGCAAAGGTCGGCCTTGACGGTTTTGACAAAAACAGATTCGAGTATTCAAAAGAAGAGTCCGACCCGGACGCGATACTTGTGCGTTCCGCGGATATGCATGAAATGCAGTTCGGAAGCCGTCTTGCCGCGATAGGAAGAGCCGGCGCGGGAGTCAACAATATTCCGCTTTCCGAATGCGCCGAACAGGGTATCGTCGTATTCAACACTCCCGGAGCCAACGCAAACGGTGTAAAAGAGCTCACGATTGCCGCTCTTCTGCTCGCGTCCCGGGGCATCATCGGCGGAGTTGAATGGGCAAAAACGCATCAGGGAGAAACCGGCGTCGGAAAACTTGCCGAAAAAGAAAAATCCCGCTTTGCGGGATGCGAGATCGAAGGAAAGCGGCTCGGGGTCATCGGCCTCGGCGCGATCGGCGGTCTCGTCGCGAACGCCGCGAAGAGTCTCGGTATGAAAGTCATAGGATGCGACCCGTTCATCACGGTCGAGGCCGCATGGGGGCTTTCACGCTCTATAGAAAAGGCCGCGGATTATGATGAGATATTCGAGACAAGCGATTATATAACCCTTCACGTACCCGCGACGCCCGACACCAAAGGGATGATCAACGCCGGCACTATTTCGAAAATGAAGGACGGAGTGCGCATTATCAACCTTGCGAGGGCGGATCTCGTGGATTCCGGCTCCATCATCGAGGGTGTGAAATCCGGAAAAATCGCAGCTTATGTGACAGATTTTATTACCGACGACCTCATCGGAGCCGACGACAGGATTATATGTATACCTCATCTCGGCGCGTCAACCGAGGAATCAGAGGATAAATGCGCCGTAATGGCGGTCCGCGAGATATCCGAATATCTCACGAACGGTAACATCAGCCATTCGGTCAATTTCCCCGACGCTTCCCTTCCCCATACCGGGAACGCACGGATCTGCGTGCTCCACAAAAACGTCTCGGGCGTTATTTCAAAGATAACTGCAGCGATAGCCGACGAAAAGATAAACATAGAGAACTTCATAAGCCGTTCGCGCGGCGATTATGCGTACGCTATTTTCGAGACAAACAGCAAAGTCTCCGATGAAGCAGTCGCAAAACTCGCATCGCTTGAGGAAACAATAAGAATCCGCTGCATATGAAGCACGGCGCGATCGTTATTGTAGCCGAAAACGGAAATGAAGCGGAGGCCCCGCACGACAGAGCTTATTCAATGATCAGATCGCTGATCGGAGAAAACTGCGTTATCGGAAAAACGGAGCTCGGCGCTCCGTTTCTTGAGGGCGACGGCAGGTTCGTTTCAGTTTCACACTCGTCGTCGATCACCGCCTGCGCTCTTTCCGATGTCCCGGTCGGTATTGATACCGAACCGTGCGGACGGAAAATCCCGCCGGCCGTTGTCGAAAAGATAACAGCAAAGGCCGACTCCGATCCCGTGATCGGATGGACGATGACCGAATCCTCTTTGAAACTGTTCGGGCACGGACTCGACAGGATAAGAAACTGCGATGAGTTTGTCCGTTCTTCCGTTCACAAGGTAAGGATGATTAACGGAAACGTTATCACCGTCGCAACAAAAAAATCAGACGGTCCCGTCACTGTTTTGTTCGTGACGGCACCGAAGGAGAAATCAGAATGACAGGAAAGCAGCGCGCTGCCCTCCGGTCGGAGGCAAACGGGATCGAAGCCATACAGCAGATCGGATATAACGGAGTAACGGACGAGATAATCAGAAACGTCGATCTCGCGCTTACGGCGCGGGAACTGATAAAACTGAGCGTCCACGAGACGTCCCCCGAAAATGCAAAGCAGGCGTCGGTCATTCTATCCGAGGCGACCGGAGCCGACGTGATACAGGTGATCGGAAGGAAGCTCGTTCTCTACAGGTACAATCCCGAGCTTCACAAGTAAAAAGGAAAAAAAGAGCTTGCTCCGCGTGAAATGCACCCCAAAAGTTAGACAATGTGGTATAATGTCTAACAGGGGGTGCATTTTTCATGCCAAAAGGAATACCGAACAAGAGATACACAGGAGAATTCAAACAAAAAGTTGTAGAAACAATGCAACAGGAAAGATTG
>JAFTDQ010000096.1 GCA_017454075.1 Clostridia bacterium | reverse complement strand
TACAACAACCGCCGAATCAAGCTAAAACTAAATGGCTTGACACCTGCTCAACACAGATCTCAAGCCATCGTAGCCGCTTAATATTCAGTTCGCACAAGGTGTTATTAAAAACTTTGTCTAACTTTTTGGGGTCACTTCAAAGCCCCCGCGCCGTTTTCTTTTCATTTCATTATCGCGTGATAGCCGCCCGCGTCGGCGTAAATGCCGGCGACTTTGCTGAGATCGCCGAGGCTCTGTATAAACGAGACGTATTCGATGTGATCGAGGGGTTTGTATCCTCCGTCGGTCTTTTCCCCGAGGCGCTCGTAAAACTTACCGGAATATTGTCCTTTATAATAACTCGGATCGTCCAGGCCGACCGTCGCCCAGGGATGATAGAACTCAAGAACGACCTCTCCGATTGCTTTCCCGCTCCTGAACAAAATGAAAAGCATGCACTCGCCTTCCCAGCCCTTGTTGTCCAACATTGCGTTGGAGTATGCCATCGGAATCGCAATCACCTCGTCGGGGCAGAGCTTTCCGATATAGTCCCCGTCACGGTTTCCGTCAAATTCGACAGACGTGGAAATGAGTTTTTCATACGCCGATCTTCCCGCCAGGAGTTCACTCTTCCACGGGAAGAGGAACAGTTCTTCTTTTACAAAGCGAAGCCGTTCCCCGACGTAATCTCTATACGCCTCCGCCGCCGCGCTCAGGCTTGTAACGGCCGGAATATATTCAAGCTCTATACCGGTGCCCTCGAGCCTGTCCTTCCCGGCGACGACAAGACGGCCGTTTTCATCGAGCCTGCCGATCATTTCGAGCACGCCGGTATTGTCGGACGACAACCGCGCGGCGACCGGGATGAATGAGTTGCCGTTCTCCTTCGCCCACTCGGAAAACACTCTGCACCGGCTTGCCGACGTACCTGTCTTCACCCTGACGGTCTTCCCTCCGGTCAAACTTATTTCGGCGTCCCTGCCGACCGTTTCCGGTGTGACGAGCGCGGGATCGAATCCCTCTTTTTCCGTCTGTATTCCGATAAGCCCGCCGTCGTTCCCGAAGAGCAGGAACGCGGAATATCCGGTGTACTGCATGAATTCGGCAAGAAGCGGGACTTCCATAACGCTGCCGTTTTCGGTGACCGTCACTCTCTGTCGGTCAAACGGGGACAAATCGGAAAAAACGTAGTTGTTGAACTTTTCCCATGTCTGAGAATCAACAAAGTCGTAATACGAAACGGCGTCCGTCTGCCCGACTTCTACTCCTTTCGGGAGCGTGGGGTGCCCTTTTTCGTCGTAAACCTTGATAAAATCGTCGTCGTCAGACGACTTGTCTGATTTATCCTGCTCTTCGACAGGCGCAGTATCCTTTGTCGTTTGATCCGAACCATCCCCGGGATTTGTCCCCGGCCGTACGGGCGCTCTCATACAGGAAGCAAACATCCCGATAATAAAAGCAAGACCTAGAAAAGCCGCTAGTATTTTTTTCATTTTTCCTCTCCTTTTCATTGTGATACCATTACTTTGACTTTACAAATAAAATAATTATATGACGTATTAAAGATATGATCGTCTATTCCAGCATTGTACGATAGGGCATTGCTGACCAAAACATGTACGCCGTCTGAAGACAAATAATATCCATAACACACCGTCATATGTCCGCCGTTATATGGATTACCAGTAGACGCCGGGCTTCCACCGAATCCAAGCATAATTGGTCTTCCATTGTTGATTTCATCCATAATGTCTGCAATGGAAAAGCCCGCCTCGTTTATCCCAATATTTTCGCAATTAAAAGAATATGTTTTTCCGTTGTGAACTGTATTCAGTATATTGAATCCGTTTTGGATATTAGCAGTTGCACCATATCCACCTCCCCAATTCATTGCATTCTGCACACAAACAGCGGCCGTCTCCTGCTGAGCGGATGTGGAACAATTAAACATCGAATAACCGTGTGTGCTCCAATATCCTGCGACATTTACTATTGCGCAAGGTATGCAAGTGTGCGCCTCGTTTGATCTCAAAGAAATTGGTACCCCCGATATTGATTTACTAATCAGGAAGACTTTCCACTCGTCCTTATAATCTGTGTTTTGAGTATAAGTTGCCGTGTTCAAATTATAACCATTTGTAGTTCCGGGAGCATTAAGAACAACAAGCGAACTTGTCGATGAAGCTGGAACAAATACATAGTTTCCAGCTGCAGTTCTCATCAGCGCCCATTTTGAGCCGCTGACTATAGAACTGTTCTGCGTTATAGTTGCGCCGGCTGTTGCAGAACTGCCAGTCACACGCATATATTTAGAGGAATAAACGGATTGTATTCTGTAATACCCATCCGTGCCGAGCGTAAAATTCCATCTGCGCTGAGTAGCGGCAGTCATCTGCCAAAGCTGCAAATACGCGTCGTTTGAAGTGCTCGGTCCCTCAATATCAATGTATTTATCAGCGTTAACATTGTGTATGAAATATGTCCCATTTGAAATGATCCCCGATGACCCAACAGTCACACTGCACTTTTTTGAATAGTTCCCCCAATCATTTGTATGAAGAACGACGGTTACAGTTGCCGTTCCCGAAGATACCCCGTTTACCAGTCCGTATGACGTGACCGTGGCAACTGAGGTGTCGGATGATGTCCAAGTGTAGGTTTCTCCTGTATCAAGCACATAACCGGGTTGAAGCAGATGAGCCTCTCCTCGGGACACAGTAATCGACGTTTCAATCTCAATTGGATTCGGCGGTCGGCGCGTCGGATCTTTCTCAACGGCAAACGATGGCAAAATCGTCAGCGATATGAAAAGTACCGCTATAGCCAACGTCGCTAATCTGATAAGCAGTTTTCTTTTTTTGATCATAGTAAATCCTCCTATTTTTGTTTTTTAAACTTTAGATTCGGAAAAATTTGTGTTCTTTTATTACAGTAATTACATTATATCGAATTACGCTCCCATTGTCAAGTTTTTTTAATTTGATTTTTGCGCTGCAGCAAATCATGAGTTTTGATTTATTAGCGCCTCCGATTTGCGGCAACGGGAAAAGCACCTCCACCGTTCGGTGGTGACCGGTGCGCTCTTATTTAATCCCCCATATATTATAACGCACGAGAAGGCCGAAATCCGACAAGCGTTTTTAAAAGTCGTCACAAATGAGATGAAAGAAGCGATTTTTATGTATTTTTTGCGTGTTCAACGATCATGCGCGCTGCCCTTTGTATCCCCGGCGTGGCGGACTTAATTGTGAATTATTTGTTTCACGGTAAAATTGCCTTGCATAAAATCTTTTTTTCTGCTATCATATCTAATGAAAGAAAAAAGGGAGGCGCCGGTATGGACATGCTTTTCCCCGCCGCGTATAACGCGGCGACGGGCGACAACACCGCGATCATGCTTATCATCGCGGCGGTGGCCGTCGTCGGGGTCATCGTGACCGCGATAATTTTCAGAAAAAAGAAGAGGGACGACGATGAGTGAGCTTCAGCGCCTTATCAGGGTGACCGGCACCGGGCGGATAAGCGTACCGCCCGACACCGCCGAGATAACAGTCACTCTTTCATCCCGCGGCGAGTATTCCGCGGCGGTCCGCGAGGTCGACGAAAAAGCCGCGCTCCTGACGTCTGCGGTCTCCGAAGCCGGATTCCCCGGTGACGCCGTTACGTCCGTGAGATGGAACGTATCCGAGCGCCGCGTCGGATATCAGGATCCCGAAGGCGTTTACCGCGACAGACCGGACGGATACGAGGTCACTCAGATCCTGAAGATCACCGTCCCCTCGGACGGGAAGACCGCGGCGGCGGCCGTCTCTGCGGCGGCGGGATGCGGCGCGGAGCCCGGGATCTCCGTCAGATTCACGGTGAAGGACCCCTCCCGGCACGTAAATAAAATGCTCTCGCTCGCGGTCGAAGACGCCCGCCGCAAGGCGGAAACGCTCGCCGGATCTTCGGGCGTTGAGCTCGGACGGCTCGTCGAAATGAGCAGCGACAGCTCCGACCCGGGGATGTACTCCGAATCGACGTTCGAGGACGCCGCCGGACCCTTCACGCTGAGAAAGGCCGCCCTCGCCCCCGCGCTCTCCGTCGCGCCCGAAAAAATAGAAAAAGAGGCGCTGATACGCGCCGCCTGGGAAATAATCTGAATCAGCCGCAAAAACCAAGTAATCAGATCGGAAGCGAAACAATGCACAACACCGAAAAACTCATTCTTCTCCATTCGAACGATCTCCACGGTGATTTCCTCGCCGAACAGGTCGACGAAAAGCTCGTCGGCGGCGTGTCGATGCTCTCCGGCTACGTCGGAAAGACCCGCCGCGAAAACGAAAACGTGATCTACGCGATAGCCGGCGACATGTTCCGCGGCTCGCTGATCGACAGCGAATACAAGGGCATCTCCACCATCGAGATAATGAACATGCTCGCGCCCGACGTCGTCACGCTCGGCAACCACGAGGTCGACTACGGGCTCGCGCATCTGCTCTTCATCGAAAAGTGCGCCGCGTTCCCGATAATCAACGCGAATATGTACCTGACTACGAACCACAGACGGCTTTTCAGGTCTCAGTACGTCATCGAGGTCGGGAACATGAAGGTCATGTTCATCGGCATCCTGACGGAGGAGACCCTCGCCTCGATCCGCCCGGACGCCCTTATCGGCTCGTTCGTCGACATACGCGAGGCGGCGAACGAGGTCGGAAAGATCTGCAATTCTTACAGGACGACGGACATCGATCTGACGGTCCTCCTCACCCATATCGGCATAGAGGCGGACATCGAGCTCGCCAAAATGCTCGACCCGGAATGGGGCGTCGACGTCATTATCGGCGGTCATTCGCACACGAAGCTCGACGAGCCGGTCATCGTGAACGGCATACCGATCGTTCAGGCCGCCTACGGGACCAACCAGATCGGGCGTTTTGACATCACAGTCGACACGGACGAGAACCGCATCGAGAGCTATAAATGGGAGCTCTTCGAGATAAACGAGGAAAACTGCCCCCATGATCCCGAGATCGAGGACATAATCCTCCACTACAAGAATGAGACGGACTCAAAATACAACTGCATCCTCACCCGCTTCGCCGACGTGTACTCCCATCCCGCGAGGAACACCGAGACCGAGCTCGGGCGGATATTCTCGGACGGCTTCCGCGATATGACGGGCGTCGATATAATGTTCACCGGCTCGGGCTCCATAAGGAGCGCGCAGCTCGGGACGGTCGTCACCCGTCAGGACCTTCTCACCTGCTTCCCGTTCGGCGACGCGATCCACCGCATAACCGTGACGGGCGCCCAGCTGAGAAAAATGATAAAACACATCCTGAGAGACGACGCCTGGCGCGGGATAACCGAGTTCTATCAGTTCTCGAAGGGCTTCCGGATCGTTTACGACAAGACGAAGCGCGAGCTTCTGAGTCTCTCCCTCGACGGACAGGATATAAAAGACGAAAAGCTCTACACCGTAGGGCTTCAGGATTACCATTTCAACAACATGGACGATTTCCTCGGGATCACGCTTGAAGAAGTGCGCGAAAACGCGCCGACCCGCAAGCTCGCTACGAACTGCACCGACGTCATCGAAGAATATATGTCGGGCAAGGAGCTCATCAGACTGCCCCAGGACAGACGGCTGAACGTCATAGAGTAAAACAATGTCAAAAGAATACAGATCAATGCATTTCACGGGCGAGCGCCCCATATACGGCCAGAGCGGCGTAAGCGTTTACGGCTCGGTTTTCGACAACGGCGAGTCGCCGATAAAGGAATGCCGCGACGTGACCGTCGAAAAGAGCATTTTCGGATGGAAATATCCCCTCTGGTATGATAAGAACGTCACCGTCCGCGGCTGCACCTGGCTCGAGACGGCGCGCGCCGGAGTTTGGTACACCGAAAACATCTCGGTATCCGACGCCGTCATATCCGCCCCGAAAAACTTCAGAAGATGCCGGGGGGTGACCCTCACCGACGTATCCTTCACAAACGCCGAGGAGACTCTCTGGACCTGTTCGGACGTCAGACTCAGGAACGTCACGGCAAAGGGGCACTATTTCGCGATGAACTGCTCGGATATGGAGATCGACGGGCTGAGGCTCGACGGAAACTACGCCTTTGACGGGACGCGCAGCGTCGTGATAAAGAATTCCCATCTCTCGACGAAGGACGCTTTCTGGTACAGCGAGAACGTCGTCGTGGAAAACTCCTTCATTTCGGGGGAATATCTCGGGTGGAACAGCAGGAACCTGACCCTTATAAACTGCTCGATAGAAAGCAATCAGGGCCTCTGCTACATAGAAAACCTGAAGCTCGTGAACTGCACCCTGATAAACACCGACCTCGCCTTCGAGTTCTCCGACGTCGACGCCGACGTCGTCACCGGGCTCGAGAGCGTGCTCAATCCCAGGTCGGGCGTCATAAAGGCGAATTTCATAAAAGAGCTCATCATCGAGCCGGGCAGGGTGAGCGCCGACGACACGACGGTAATATGCCCGAATATCGGAAAAAGATCCGAAAGCCCCGAGTGGCTGAGGGACAGAGATTATTGAAGGAGACGAAACGGAAATGGAGACAAATTTTTATAAGTGCGATCGCTGCGGACAGATAATCGCCGTCGTAAAAGGGACAGGCGCTCCGCTCGTCTGCTGCGGAGAAAAAATGAAGGAGCTCGTTCCGGGCTCGGTCGACGCGTCGCAGGAAAAGCACGTCCCGGTCATCATCGGAGAGGCCGGCGCCGTCACCGTGAAGATCGGCTCGGCAGCACATCCCATGACGCCTGAGCACTGCATCGAATGGATCGTTCTGCGCACGACGCTCGGAAATCAGAGAAAGGCGCTCTCGCCGGAGGACGCGCCGGAGGCGCGCTTCGCCCTGCTCGACGGAGAGGAGATAATATCCGCCCTCGCCTACTGCAACCTCCACGGGCTCTGGGAAGGATTCCCGGAAAAATGACCGAGCTGAAGATAAACAGCGCGCCGGAAATGCGCGAATCGGGGGAAATGTATCTCGAAACGATACTTATCCTTTCCGAAAATCACCCCGTCGTGAGGTCGATCGACGTCGCCGGGGAGATGGGATTTTCCCGCCCTTCCGTGAGCCGCGCGGTATCAACCCTTAAAAACCGAGGGTATATCACGGTTGAAAAGAACGGAGGTCTCATCCTGACCGACGCCGGCCGCGAGATAGCTACAAAGATCTACGAACGGCACAGAGTGATCTCCCGCCTGCTCAAAAAAATCGGCGTTCCCGATAAGGTCGCCGACGCCGACGCCTGCCGCATTGAGCACGTCATAAGCGACGAGACCTTCGACGCCATAAAAAGCAGCATCTCACAATAGTTGTCAGACTCCCGGGTCTCCGTTACGGAGCCCCGGGGATTTTTATGCGTCAGGCCAATCCCTCCGCCTCACTGCGTTCGGCACCTCCCTTTACACAAGGGAGGCGACTTTTTTGCATCGCCCTTTTTCTCCACCGGAAAATTATTACTGCCCTGCGTTCTCTTCTCCACCTCATCCGGTCGCTCCGCGACCACCTTCTCCTCAAGGAGAAGGCTTTCAAAAAATCAGCAGAATGCCAAACGAAAGGCCCCCTTGTGTAAAGGGGGACGGGATTCCCCAAAAATGCGGGCATTTTTGCGGGGCCCCTTCGCTGGCACCGAATGTGACTGGGGGATTGTTATAACAAAGGCACAGATGATTTGTTCAATCTGTCGCCTGTCGCCATCGCC
>JAFTDQ010000095.1 GCA_017454075.1 Clostridia bacterium | reverse complement strand
TGGGCTCGATGGCGACCCGGATGACCGGATCGGGGAACTCCATGCTTTCAAGGATGATGGGCTTGTTCTCGTCGCAGAGCGTGTCGCCCGTCGTGGTGTTTTTCGTGCCTATGAGAGCGGCGATATCGCCGGTGTAAACCGCATCGATATCCTTACGCTCGTTTGCGTGCATCTGAAGAATGCGCCCGAAGCGCTCTCTGATGCGTTTTTCGGGGTTCCATCCGACCTGTCCGGCCTCGATCTTTCCGGAATATACCCTGAAGAAACAGAGCTTTCCGACGTACGGGTCGGTCATGATCTTGAACGCGAGAGCCGAGAACGGCTCGTCATCGCTCGCCCTGCGCTCTGTCTCGTCGCCCGTTTCGGGATCGATTCCCTTGACCGGCGGGATGTCGAGCGGCGACGGCATATAGTCGATTATCGCGTCGAGCAGCTTCTGCACGCCCTTGTTTTTATATGACGTTCCGCATACGACGGGAACGAGCTGATTCGCTATCGTCGCTCTTCTGAGCGCCGCCTTGAGTTCCGGAACGCTTATCTCCTCGCCCTCACAGAACTTTTCGAACAGTTCGTCGTCCGTCTCGGCGATCGCCTCCACCATCGCGGCGCGGTATTCCTCTGCCTGTTCAAGCATGTCCGCCGGGATGGGTTCGACGCGCATATCCTTGCCGAGCTCGTCGTAGTAAACGTCCGCTTCCATGTTCATTAGGTCAACGATCCCGCGGAAAGTGTCCTCCGAACCTATGGGAAGCTGAACCGGCACCGGATGGGATTTGAGCCGCGTCTTCATCATATCGATGACGCGGAAGAAATTCGCCCCGGTGATGTCCATTTTATTGACGTACGCCATGCGCGGTACGCCGTACTGATCGGCCTGACGCCACACCGTCTCCGACTGCGGCTCTACGCCGCCCTTCGCGCAGAATACGGTGACGGAACCGTCAAGCACTCTGAGCGAACGCTGGACCTCGACCGTAAAGTCGACGTGTCCCGGCGTGTCGATGATGTTTATGCGATGCGCGTCGTACTGGCCTTTCTCTCCTGACCAGAAGCACGTGGTCGCGGCAGAGGTGATCGTGATGCCCCTCTCCTGCTCCTGCGCCATCCAGTCCATCGTGGCGGTACCGTCGTGCGTTTCGCCGATCTTGTGATTTCGACCGGTATAATACAGGATACGCTCGGTCGTCGTGGTCTTACCTGCATCGATATGAGCCATGATCCCGATGTTTCTTGTATTTTCCAAAGAATATTCTCTTGGCATTTTTTCTCCTTACTGAAGCTCCGAAGGTTCCTTAACGCCCTTTACCGACCGATCAGAATCTGCTGTAGTGAGCAAACGCCTTGTTGGCTTCCGCCATTCTGTGCGTTTCTTCGCGTTTCTTGACGGCTCCGCCGACGCCGTTGTTGGCGTCAATGATCTCGCCGGCAAGTCTCTCCGCCATGGTCTTCTCGCCGCGCGATCTCGCGTAATTCACGAGCCAGCGCAGGCCGAGCGTCTTTTTTCTGTCCGGGCGGACTTCCATGGGGACCTGATACGTTGAACCGCCCACGCGTCTTGCCTTGACCTCGAGCTGGGGCTCGATGTTTTTGAGAGCGGTGACGAACGCTTCAAGCGCGTTCTTTCCCGTTTTGCTCTCAACAATAGCAAACGCGTCGTAAACGATCCTTTGTGCGACGCCCTTCTTGCCGTCATACATGATCTGGTTGACAAGCTTTGTCACGCTCTTGTCATTATAGACGGGATCAGGAAGCACGTCTCTTTTTGATATCCGACCTCTTCTCGACACTGTAAATTCCCTCCTTCATTATATAATATGATATCACAGGTACTCGAAAAATATCTTCCCGTTCGTGCGTGTCAGACGTCGGACTAAAATCTTTCCGACTGACAAACAAACGTTCATTCCCGGACTATATCACTTTCCGGAAACTGTTTCTGAGGCATTATTTCTTTTTGCCTCTCTTGGCACCGTATTTGGAACGTGCCTGCTTGCGGTTTGCAACGCCCTGAGCGTCAAGCGTTCCGCGGATGATGTGATAACGCACACCGGGGAGGTCACGGACCCTGCCTCCGCGGATAAGCACTACGGAGTGCTCCTGGAGGTTGTGCCCGATTCCGGGGATGTACGTCGTGGCTTCAAGTCCGTTCGTGAGTCTTACCCTCGCGATCTTACGGAGAGCCGAGTTCGGCTTCTTCGGGGTCGTTGTGGTGACCTTCGTGCAGACGCCGCGCTTCTGAGGCGAACTGAAATTCGTCTGAACGTTCTTCAGCGAGTTGAAGCTCTTCTGAAGTACCGGCGCCTTAGACTTGTAGACCTTATCCTGACGGCCGTTTTTGACAAGCTGGTTAAATGTCGGCATACCTTTCTCCTTTCCTTCGTATTGTTTGTCGTCGTTTTTACGGCCAGATTTTCACCTGTCCGCATAAAACACGGCGTATTATACCATACAACCGGTGCGTTTGTCAAGACCGCGTCAACGTTTTTTTAATTTTTTCGTAAAAAATCCTCCCGCCGGCGGCAGGATACGCGGCCGCAAGGTCAACCCGTCAATACAAAGATTTTTATTTTGCTTGACAACACCGCCGCCTTCCGATATAATAACCTGAGAAAACGTCAGACACGGAGGGCATGCATGGATTTTACATTTGACGGCGTAACGATATCCGGCGGCTTCTTTGCCGAAATGCAGAAAAAGAACCGGGAGGTGACCGTCCCGGCGGTATACGACAGATTTTACGAGACCGGGCGGGTCGAGGCGCTCGCCTGCCGGTGGAAGGAGGGCGAGCCGAAACGTCCCCACATTTTCTGGGACAGCGACATCGCAAAATGGCTTGAAGGCGCAGCTTACGTCCTCGCAAAGCACCCGGATCCCGACCTCGAATCAAAAGCCGAAGAAATTATCGACCTTATATCCGAAAACCAGTGGGAGGACGGATATATAAACTCGTTCTACACGTCGGTAACGCCCGAAAGCCGGTTTACCGACCGCACCTGTCATGAGCTGTACTGCGCCGGGCACCTCATCGAGGCGGCCGTCGCGTATTATTACGCCACGGGGCGCGACCGTCTTCTTAAATGCGTCGAAAAATACGCCGACCTGATCGACCGGCTTTTCCGTGTCGAACAGTCGGTCCCGTTTCTCACCCCGGGACACGAGGAGATCGAGCTCGCTCTCGTACGGCTTTTCCGCTGCACCGGAAAAGAAAAATATCTTACTCTGTCAAGATTCTTCATCGATACCCGCGGAAACAACGACAGAGATACCGAATACAACGGGGTAAAACACGAATACTCTCAGTCCGAAAAGCCGGTGCGTGAAATGGACAGCGCCCTCGGTCACGCGGTACGCGCGGGATATCTCTACACCGGAATGGCGGACGTCGCCTCCCTCACGGGAGACGCGGAGCTCCTTGCCGCCTGCCGCCGGCTGTACGACGACGTCACGCGCCGGAAAATGTATATAACGGGCGGCGTCGGATCGTCCCATGCGGGTGAAGCGTTCACCATCCCGTTCGATCTGCCGTCCGAAACGGCGTACGCAGAGACATGCGCCGCTATTTCAATGATGTTCTTCTCACAGAGACTTCTTGAGGCGGAAGGAGAAAGCCGGTACGCCGACACAGTCGAGCGGATCCTTTACAACGGATTCCTGTCCGGTCTTTCCCTGTCCGGCGACGCGTTTTTCTACGAAAACCCGCTCTCCGTCCACGTCAGGAACAGGATAAAAAACACGTCTACGGTGCACGGCGAGAGATATCCCGGTATAAAACGGCAGAAGGTTTTCGATTGTTCCTGCTGTCCGCCGAACATAACCCGCGTCCTTGGCTCGCTCGAAAGATACGTCTGCCGCAGGAACGGGGATGCCCTCATGATCGACCAGTATGCCGATTCCCTGATCGAGGGCAACGGATATACGGTCAGGATCTCGACCGATTATCCCGTGAGCGGGGAGATCCGCGTCTCCTGCCGTGGACTCAGACGTCTCGGACTCCGCATCCCCGGATGGTGCCGCGAATTCACCGTCTCGGAACCCTTTGCCCTTGAAAACGGCTACGCGATGATAGACGGCCCGGGGGACCTGACCCTCTCGCTCTCCATGCCGGCCGTCCTTATGATCGCCAATCCCGAGGTGACGGACTGCGCCGGGCGCGGCGCTGTACAGCGCGGCCCCGTCGTCTACGCCTACGAGGGGATCGACAACGGCGGATATTCGCCCGAGAGGTTCCTTATATCTCCGGAGCTGAACGCCTCAGTCGAAAAAGACGCATTCTGCCCACTCCCGCTGCTGACCGTCGACGGAGAGTTTATCCCCGACGCTGAATATCTCTACAAACCGTATTTTGACGAAATCGGCGAAATCCGTCCCGAGCCGGCGCGCGTCAGGCTTATCCCGTTTTTCTCCTTCGCGAACCGTGGCCTCACGGATATGGCAGTCTGGATG
>JAFTDQ010000094.1 GCA_017454075.1 Clostridia bacterium | reverse complement strand
GACCGAGGGCTACTGCACGCGCATGGCGCTTGACGAAAACGACGAAGTCATCGGGTACGAGTTCGTTTCTCTCGGCAAAATGACCGATTTCATCAAAAAGGGCATGGAGCCGAACGAGGCGGATGAAAAGGCAAAGGGCACCTACGGCCGTTTTGCCGAAGCCGCGAAATATATCGACCCGCGCAAGGAATGAGAGAGGAGGATCGACATCATGGCTAATTTTGAAGGTTACGAAAGACGCGAGGCGAAGATCCTCGGCGTTCTTGCGAAATACGGCATCGGCTCGATAGACGAATGTAAGGAAATATGCGACGCAAAGGGCGTCGACGCATACACGATAGTTCAGGAAACTCAGCCGATCTGTTTTGAAAACGCCAAGTGGGCGTACACAGTCGGCGCCGCCATAGCGATCAGAGAGGCCGAAAAAACCGGCGACAAAAGCGCCGCAACCGCCGCCGCCAACATCGGCGTAGGGCTTCAGGCGTTCTGCGTTCCCGGCTCGGTCGCCGAGAACCGCAAGGTCGGTCTCGGGCACGGGAACCTCGGCAAAATGCTCCTTTCGGAGGAGACCGAGTGCTTCTGCTTCCTCGCGGGACACGAATCCTTCGCCGCCGCCGAGGGCGCCATCAAGATCGCTCTCAACGCGAACAAGGTCAGAAAAAAGCCCCTCCGCGTGATCCTCAACGGTCTCGGCAAGGACGCCGCCTACATCATCTCCCGGATAAACGGCTTCACCTACTGCAAGACCGAGTTCGATCCCTTCACCGAGACGGTAAAGGTCGTTGAGAAAAAGGCCTTCTCGAAGGGACCGAGAGCGGCCGTCAACTGCTACGGCGCCGATAACGTCCCCGAGGGCGTCGCCATCATGAAGCTTGAGAACGTCGGCGTTTCGATCACCGGCAACTCGACGAACCCGACGAGGTTCCAGCATCCCGTCGCCGGCACATACAAGAAATGGTGCGTTGAAAACGGCGTCAAGTATTTCTCCGTCGCGTCCGGCGGCGGAACGGGACGCACGCTCCATCCCGACAACATGGCGGCCGGTCCGTCCTCTTACGGTATGACCGACACGATGGGAAGGATGCACAGCGACGCGCAGTTCGCCGGCTCTTCGTCCGTCCCGGCGCACGTCGAGATGATGGGTCTCATCGGCGCGGGCAACAACCCGATGGTCGGCATGACCGTCGCCGTGGCCGTGGCCGTCGCCGAGGCGCTGAAATAATAAGTAACGGCAACGCCTGCCCATACACGGGCAGGCGTTTTTGGTAAAATGCAATGAAACTTCTGATAATCCGTCACGGCGATCCGGATTACGGTAACGACACGCTCACCGAGAGGGGCGTTGCCGAGGCGACGGCTCTCAATCCCCGGATGAAAAAAATAAACCCGGATTTCGTCTACGTCTCCCCGCTCGGCAGGGCGAAAAAGACGGCTGAGCTCGCGTGCGAAGGGCTTGACGTCAGGATCGAGACTCTCCCGTGGCTGAGGGAGTTCGAGGGCAGGTGCGTAAAGCCGAATCTCGGGAAAGAAGGCATCTGCTGGGACTGGATGCCCGCCGACTGGACGACCCGTGAAATCTTTTATGACAAAGACCGGTGGTTCACCGACCCCGCCTTTGACGGCACGAACGTAAGAGGTGAGTACGAAAAGGTCGCGGCCGGGCTCGACGCGCTTCTCGCGCGGCACGGGTACGAGCGGAACGGCAACTTTTATCGCGCTGTCGCGCCGACGAACGATACCGTGGTCCTTTTCTGCCACTTCGCGCTTCAGTGCGTACTGATTTCCCGGCTCATCGGATGTTCTCCGATGGTCCTCTGGCACGGGACTGTCGCCGCGCCCTCGTCCGTCACGACGATATATACCGAGGAGCGGCGAGAGGGCGAAGCGAGCTTTCGCATCGGCGCCTTCGGCGACACCTCGCACCTCTGGGCGGCGGGCATCGAGCCCGGGTTCTCCGCACGCTTCTGCGAGTGCTATATGAATGAAAACGAAAGACACTGACGCCATATCCCCCAACGATCTCATCGCCGGGGCGAGGGTGATTTTTTCCGGCAGAAAGACCGTGTCGATCGGGATAAAGGACGGTCGGCTCGTCGTCCGGGCTCCCGAAAGGATGACGGGCGCGGCGGTTCACGACGTCCTCCTCCGAAGCAGGGAGGGGATCGCCCGTCTTTATGAGCGGTATCTCGAAAGCCGCACGGAGGAGACCGCAAAGCTCACGCCGGAAGAACTGTCGGAGCTGAAAAAAAAGGCGCGGGAGTTTCTTCCCGGGCGTGTCGGCCGCTACGCGGGGCTTCTCGGGGTCGGCTTCGGCCGGATCGGCTATAAGGTCATGCGGACCCGGTGGGGGAGCTGTTCGTCAAAGAAGAATCTCAATTTCAACGTCCTGATAATGCTCGCCCCGGAGTACGTCGCCGACAGCGTCGTCGCGCACGAGGTCTGTCATCTTCTTGAAATGAACCATTCGGAGAGGTTCTACCGGCTGCTGCGCGGCGTCTGCCCGGGATACGACGAGGCACGCGCCTGGCTGAGAAAAAACGGCCGCGGGATACTCGAAAGAATATGATACGAAGAACCCCGGCGCGAAACGCCGAGTGTTCTTAAGGACACTCGGCGAACGATGTGTTCCGCTGACAGCGGAACGTGATGTACGGCTGCGCCGAATGATGCGCCCTTCGGGCATGATGTGCGCCGTCCCACGGGGTCCCCGGCTAATCGCGAATAGCTATTCGTGGGGATTGGGTCGGCGCACGAGCGAAACACATCACATCATTTTGCGGCAAAGCCGCAAAACATCATTGTTCGCAAAGCGAACTGCACCACTTGCCCGCAGGGCAAACATCACTTTTTCCGGACGTTTGGCACACAAACGTCCTGCTTGCACCGATATGCGACAAAAAACCGACTGAAGTCAGGAAGAAAATCCTTACCTCAGCCGGTTTTTTATAAACTGTCCTTTAGGACACCTCGCAAAGGCGCCGGGGATTCTTTTTCAGCGTGATTTTTTCTCGGTTTCAACGATCTCGGCGTCCCAGTCCTCGGCGATCGCCTCTTCTTTTCTGAGGGAGCAGAGGACCGCGCCGACCGCCTTGAAATTGACCTCCGTACCGGCGGATGTCGCTGCGTATTTCGCGGCACGGCGTCTGTCGATTCCTATCGACTCGGCGGTGGAGGCGGCGTCGATGTTCGCGCCGAGGAATATGAACTCCCAGCCCTCCTCGCGTTTTTTCCCGATCAGCTTTTTGATCGAGGAGTAGGTGTACTCGCGGCTGGAGTTCTCGTATCCGTCGGTCGTGATAACGACGACCGTCTTTGACGGTACGTCCTCGGGACGGAGATATTTTCTTATTCCCGAAATACGGCTGACCGTCGTTCCGACGGCGTCGAGCAGCGCGGTGCAGCCTCCGGGGACGTAGTCTCTTCCTGTCATGTCGGGTACCTCCCCGATTCTCACGCGGTCGTGCAGTGTCGTCACGTCGGTGTCGAAGAGAACGGTCGTGACGAGGGCGTCTCCCTCTTCCAGTTTCTGTTTGCCGATCATGCTGTTGAATCCGCCGACGGTGTCTCCCTCGAGCCCGCTCATCGAGCCGCTTTTGTCGAGGATGAAGATCATCTCGGTAAGATCGTTTCCGACTTTCTCGACGGCCGGAGTCTTCGGCTCCGCCTTTTTCGTTCTCTTTCTCGGCGCGACGACGTTTGAGTTGATTTCGTTCTTTTTCATTTTATTTCCCTCCGTAAGGTGATATTAATTGAAATGACCGTGCCCTTTCCGGG
>JAFTDQ010000093.1 GCA_017454075.1 Clostridia bacterium | reverse complement strand
CAGGTTGAAATATGCGTGGTTTGTGAGATTTATATACGTGTCGGCGTCCGTACGCGCCTCATATCTGATTTCAAGCGAATTGTCATCCGCAAAGGTATATCTGACCCTGACGTCAAGATTACCGGGATATCCCTCTTCCATATCAGGTGAAAAGAGGGAGAGATAGAGAGAATCGAAGCCGTTTCCAGGTTTGACCCTGACGTTCCATATTTTTCTGTTGAACCCGACGTTCCCGCCGTGAAGATGCGCTCTGCCCCCTTCGTTGTTGGCGACCGAATAATGCTCTTTACCGATGTTGAAACCGCCGCGCAAGATCCTGTTGCCGCATCTGCCGATAAGACTTCCCGTATAGGACGCCCTGTCCGCGATATAGTCCTCCAGGGTGTCAAATCCGCATACGACGTCCCCGGGTTTACCGTTCTTATCCGGTACGACAAGACTCTGTATAATCCCGCCGTAGTTGAGAATAGTGACATAACTGCCGTTTTTGTTCGTCAGACGGTACGCGTAAACGGATTCTCCGCCGTACTTGCCGAACAGCCTTTTTTCAATGCTCATGTAAAAATCCTCCTTCAAGTGATGGTAAGGCTTGTTACTATTATACTAAAAAAAGCAAGTATTGTCAATCGCCGAACCGTCCTTTCTTGACAAAAACGGGTTTTGATGATATACTGGTCCAGTTCTTTCGGGAGGCGGTTCGATGCGGCAGTATTCAGCTCTTGCAAATTATTACGATATACTGAACTCAGATTTCGATTACGCCGGGTACGCGCGCATGGCGGACGGTCTTTTCCGCCGGAACGGGGTCGTCCCCGGCGACCTTGTTCTCGACCTCGCGTGCGGAACCGGCAATCTGACGATCCGGCTCTCCGAGCTCGGATACAATATGATCGGAGCCGACGTTTCCACGGAAATGCTCGGCATCGCCCGCGAAAAAGCCGGGAATGAAATCCTGTTCATCAATCAAGACATGAGAAGCTTCGAACTGTACGGAACGGTCAGGGGCGTCGTTTGTTCCCTTGACAGCGTGAATTATCTTCTCCGTCGTAACGACCTGCGGGACTGTTTCTCCACGGTGCACAATTATCTCGAACCCGGCGGAGTTTTTATCTTTGACGTCAATACCAGATATCGGTTTGAAAACGTATACGCCGGCAGGGACTATATCCTTGAGGATGACGGGATCTTCTGCGGATGGAGAAACGAATATAACGAAAAAACGGGTATATGTGATTTCTACCTGACTCTTTTTGCTTTAGAAAGCGGGATGATCAGGCGATATGACGAGCGTCAGAGAGAACGGGCATGGTCCGAAAGAACTCTCCGCCGCTTACTCGACGAGACCGGTCTCCCGGTCACCGACGTTTTTTCCGACTTCGATCTTTCGCCCGCTTGTGAAAAATCGGAGAAAATGTTTTTTCTCTGCAGGTGCCTGAAATGAAAAAAACGCTTGCGACGATTCTGATATTTGCATGTCTTTCCTTCGCGGTTTCGTGTTCCAGAGCGTGGCAGGGATATGAAAATGAAAATCTGGACAGTTACATCGCCTACGGAGAACTGAGAAAGATCTCCTACGGTTCTCCGTCCGTCACGGACAGCGACGTCGAAAAGGAACTCTTCCTCCGGCTTGAAACGCTCGCGACGGACAGCCCCGTCGCCGAGCCATTCGGAGAAGGGCGCTCCGCGCTCATAAACGCGTTTCCGACGGTCGACGGAGAGCCATACCCTCAGGCGGCGCTTTCAAACGTACTGATCGTCCCGGAATATCCCGGCGATCCCGTTAAAAAAGCGATTTCCGGTTCTGTTGCCGGAAAATCGGCTGGGGAGGAAAGCAGCGTCACGGTAACAGTCCCGGCGGGATATTTCAGAGAGATCCCGCGGGAATTCACCGCAGAGTATTCCGTCAGTATACTTCAGGTTTACGTACACTCCGTCCCCGAGCTCAGCGAAGAGACGTGTCAGAGGATCAACCCCGGAAGCTCCGGACCCGATTATATCAAAGACGAAATACGCGATCAGCTTGTTTCGGAAGCGACAAAAGAGCTGCGCGAGGCGGCCGCCTACGCCGCCTGGAACGAATATCTCGCCGCCGCGTACATAAAAAAGCTCCCGTACGAAGTGTATATCGGCTTTTATAACCGCCTCGAGTATCCGTATGAGGTCCTCGCGGAGGCGGCAGAAAAGACTCTCGAGCAGTATATCGCCGAGGACTGCGGGATGGAAAAGAGCGAATTTGAGCGCGATCTTTCCGCAAAAGCCCTTGAAAAGACAAAAAACGCCCTGCTCATTAACGTAACGGCAAAAAACGCCGGAATCGTATGCGATGAAACCACCCTTTCGGCATACGCGGACGCCGTCGCCGAGGGATCTGACGGCGAATTTGAAAACGGAGAAAGCTATATCGATTACGTCGGGGAAGATCAGGCGAGATGCGACTGTCTCCTTGAGATGATTTTCGACTGCTACACTGAGAAATGACGTTTACCGGAGATAAAAACGAAATAAACAAATCGCGCACCTGGCTTGAGATCGACATCTCGGCGTTAAGACAAAACGCGGAGATAATAAAAAGGATCTCGAAATGCGGCAGGTTCACCGCGGTGGTAAAAGCAGACGCATACGGTCACGGAGCGGCGGAGGTCGCATGCGCGCTGTCTGACATCGCCGATTCTTTCGCGGTCGCCGCACCCTGCGAAGCGTTTGAGCTGCGTCGTTCCGGCATTGAAAACGATATTCTCATACTGGGCGGAACCGCCCCTTGTATGATACCCGCGATCCTCGAGTACGGCGTCACGCCGACGGTTTTTGATGTTGAAACGGCGGAAATTATTTCTGATGAGGCCGGAAAACTCGGTATAACGGCGGGTGTTTTTATAGCGGTCGACACGGGGATGAGCCGGATCGGCGTGACTCCCGACGAAAAAGGCGCGGAGACCGTCAGGAGGATTTCGGAGCTGAGCAGCGTCCGTATCGACGGGGTGTTCACTCACCTCGCAAGAGCCGACGAAACAGACAGGAAGCCGACCCTTTCTCAGCTTGACAGGTTCTCGGGCTTCTTATCGTCTCTTTCCTCCCTCGGGGTCAAATACGGACAGACCAGCGTTTCAAACAGCGCCGCCGCGCTTTACGCTGACGTTCCCCGCGACTCCGTGCGGGCGGGGATCGCCCTCTACGGCATATCGCCGTCAGACGAAACGCCTCTTCCCGAAGGGATCAGACCGGTTATGTCGATGCGTTCCAGGATCGAGCAGGTAAAGGAGGTCCCGGCCGGCACCGGGGTAAGCTACGAACACACCTTTGTCACAGAACGGAAAACAAAGCTCGCGACAGTATACTGCGGTTACGCGGACGGTTATCCCCGCGCGCTGTCCGGAAAAGGGAGAGTGCTTGTCAACGGAAAATTCGCTCCGATCGTCGGCAGGATCTGCATGGATCAGCTCATCGTCGACGTCACCGGGATCGAAGGAGTAAAAAAGAACGACGTCGTCACGCTTCTCGGCAGGGACGGAGATAACGCAATTACCGTCGAAGAAATCGCGGATCTGAACGGACCCATCACATACGAAATACTCGCGGGGCTTTCTTCCCCGCGAGTACCGAAAATCTATTATTGATCCCCGGCGGACAGGTCACTGTCCGCTTCTTTTTCTCCTCATCGCCGCGCGGCGTTTGCGTTCGCGCTCTTTTTTGCGTTCGGCAAGAATGCTCGCGATGATTATGATTATTATGATGATGAATATCACGATCAGGGCGATAAGGAATATCCTGCTGAGATCGTTCGTTTTCCCTGCTCTGTCGGTCACGACCGGCGGATCGGTATCCTCTTCGGTCGTGTTTGCCGGACGGACGCGCTCGGTCGTGGACGCGGGCTCCGGATCTTTGACGGTTGTCGTGCCGACGGCCGGTATCGTTTCGGTTTCGTAATGCCCGCACACCGTACAGGTGCGGGTCCTTGTACCGTTCAGCGTCGACGTGGGATTGACCGTCACCGTCCACTCGCCGAAGGAGTGAAGACCCGTCGCCGGCAATTCGACCGAACTGACGGTCTCACCGCAGTCGTCGCAGACGGTATTTTCGTATCCCTTTTCGCCGCAGGTAGGCTCTTTTCTGTCTACGTGCGTTTTTTCATGCTTGCAGGCGGAACTGTTGACTGTGATTTTTGCCGATGAAACGGTCTTTTTTCCGCTTCCGCTTCCGAATGTTGCGACGATTCTCGTCCCGGTATCGGAAAGAGCGAGCGTCTTGCCGTTCGACGGGCTGATCGTTATGCCGTATTTGTCAAAATCCGAATAAGGCACCGTGACGGACGTCCCGTCCGAATACGTCAGCTCGACCGTCACCCCCGTGAGGTTGAGCGACGTTCCCTCGGTGTATGTCGTGGCGGGAGCCGTTCCGTAAGCGATCGAATCCACCTTTTTGGCGGCAGCTACGGGAGAGGACTTGTCGGATTTTTCGCTTTCGTCGTAAATCTCGCCGTCCGCGGGCTTTGCGATAACGTCGGCCGTGTATTTTTCACCGCCGGTTATGCCTCCGCCGAGCGGGAACGTTCCTGCTTTTGATTCTGTCTGAACGGTCGCGGCGACCTCGCCGGCATCGTTATACAGCGTGATCTCGTACGACCCGACCGAGCCTGACGGATTGGTATCGGTGATCTGATATTTCAGTCCGCCGTTTGCCGTGTCCTGAGTCAGTTTTACGGAAGGCGAAGCAAGCGATCCTCTCACGATATGCTCTCCGCTTTTCTCCGACTCGTCGCTGTCGCCCAGTTCCTCGCTCTCAGAAAGCGCCGTTACGGCAAAGGTGTATTTTCCGGCCTCGCTCAGGGAAGAAAAATCGTAACTGTTCGCAGTCGATTCGTAAGCCGAACCGAACTCTTTGCCGGCTTTATAGAGCTGAACGGAATATCCCGAGGCGAGCTCAACGGCGTTCCACCTCGCCGTATCTCCGTCCCACGAAAGACCGGTAGGAGTCGCGAGAAAATGTTTTATTCTGATCTTTTTCGAGCCGAGCTGTCCGCTGCCATCCGGAGAATAGGTATAATCGGGATAGTTGACCGTTGCATCCGAAACGCTGAACGTCGTTTCGGTCTCGTCCGTCGTAAGCACGGTGAACGTAAGCTCGAACCTGATCTTTCCGCTTTCCTTCACGACAAGAGACGAAACGTTCCCGTCATTTTCCGGTCCGTCGAGATCGTCAAGCATGGCGGCGAGGGTAAGTTTTCCTTTGCCGGCCTCTTTTTTGTTGACATCAAGTGTCCATTCGCTTATCTGTGACGCTTCGGCTGATTCGTATTTCAGCACGGCCGTGTCAAAGCCTACCGAAATATCGCACCCGATTATGCCGTCGTCATTATCAATATCGTCAACGGTGACGGTGATCGTGATTTTGTCGCCCTCTCTGACAAGATCGGCGGAGCTTACGCCGACAGCAAAAGACTTGTCTGCGGCGTTAACGATGGCCGCGGCCGAGAAAATCAGAACAAGCGCGAGCAATATCCCGCCGATTTTTTTAATCATTCGTAAGATCCTCCGTCAGTTAAAGATGTCAAAGGTG
>JAFTDQ010000092.1 GCA_017454075.1 Clostridia bacterium | reverse complement strand
GTTCTTCTTACGGGAGACGACGTTTCTGACGAACACAGAAGAAACAATATTCAGAATACTCTGTTCCGCCTTATCGAGCTCGGCGCACTTCCTGTCATAAATGAAAACGATACGGTCGCTACGTACGAGATGAACGTGATCGGCGAAAACGATACCCTGGCCGCAATAGTTGCCGAGACTGTAGGGGCGGAGCTTCTAGTGATCCTGTCTGATAGCGACGGGCTTTATACGGCGGATCCTCACAGCAGCCCCGACGCAAAACTAATTCCGTTCGTCGGTGAGATAACCGACGATATTCGCAAAATGACGGGAGGAAGCGGCAGTTCGCTTGGCACTGGCGGGATGGTAACCAAAATCAAAGCGGCTGAGATTGCGACGTGCGCCGGATGCGACGTCGTGATCGCAAGGGGCGACGAACCGTCTCTGCTGTATGGAATAATCGCTGGTGAAAAAATAGGTACAAGATTCGGAGCCGTAAAAAAATGACAACACGTGAGACCCTGATTGCCGCCGGAAGGGCAGCACAAAATCTCCGGACGATTCCCGGAGAAAAACGCAGGAGCGCGCTTTTATCAATGGCTGACGCTCTTGCGGCTGCGGAATACGATATCATTTCGACAAACGAGTCAGACGTTAATCGTGCGAAGGGCAAGCTTTCGGATGTTATGATCGATCGGCTCATGCTCAGCGGCAAACGCATTTCCGCCATGGCCGAGGGAATACGTGACGTCGCAAAGCTTCCCGATCCCGTCGGGCGTGTTATTGAGGAGCGGACTCTCTATAACGGTCTGAAACTTAGAAAAATATCCGTGCCGCTCGGCGTTGTAGCAATTATTTACGAGTCGAGACCGAACGTCACGTCGGACGCGGCGGCGCTTTCGGTGATGAGCGGAAACGCCTGCGTTCTCAGAAGCGGAAGCGACGCTTTCAACACCTCGAGAGTTATAACCGACGCACTGCGCCGCGGGCTTGCCACGGCAGGTTTCAATCCCGACTTCGTTTCCTGTGTACCGGATCCGTCACGTGAAAGCGCAAATGAGCTTATGACAGCGGTTGGGCTTGTTGATCTGCTTATACCGCGCGGTGGCAAAGGATTAATAAAGGCGTGTCTTGAAAACGCAAGAGTGCCGTGTATTGAGACCGGTACGGGAATATGCCATGTTTATATAGATTCCGGGGCGGATCTGAGCAAGGCGCTCGACATTGTGGAAAACGCTAAAACGAGCCGTCCGTCTGTCTGCAACGCGGCTGAGGTCTGTCTCGTTCATAAAGATATCGCTGAAGAATTTCTTCCAAAGCTGGAAAATCGCCTCTCCGGACCCGGAGCGCGGCATCCCGTCAGACTTATTGCCGACGAAAAGGCAGTAAAATTACTGAAAACCGCAGTGCCCGCAGGCCCGGAAGATTTTGACACCGAATTTCTCGATTATAAGCTTGCTGTCGGAATCGTTAACGACGTCGCCGAAGCCTGCCGTCATATCGAAGAACATTCGACGCACCACAGTGACGCGATCGTCACAGAGGACGCGGACGCGGCGGATTATTTCACGGCACACGTCGACAGCGCCGCTGTTTACGTCAACGCGTCGACTCGGTTTACCGACGGAGGAGAGTTCGGATTGGGTTGTGAAATGGGAATATCGACTCAGAAACTCCATGCAAGGGGGCCGATGGGTCTCAATGAACTTACGTCATACAAATATGTTGTGACGGGAAACGGACAGATCAGATGAGTAACCACAAGATTGGTTTTATAGGAGCCGGCAACATGGGAGGGGCGCTCGCCCGGGCGGTTATTGAAAAAACCGGCGGCGACACGGTTTACGTTTGCCGCACAACCCCGGAAAGGAGCGCAGAGACGGCTTGTCAACTCGGATGCCGCTCTTCAACGGCTGAGGAGATCTGTGCATTCTGCGATGTGATTTTTATCGGTGTAAAGCCTCAGGCGCTCGGTCAGCTTGTCAGAAATCTTTCGCCGGTTATCTCAAAGAGAACGGACGAATGTATTTTTGTCAGCATGGCGGCGGGAGTCAGTCTCGGTTCGCTTTCCGGTTTGATCGGCGAAAAGAAGAAAATTATCCGTATTATGCCCAACCTGCCTGTCTCGACGGGTAACGGAGCGGTACTCTATTGCTCGAACGAAAACGTGAGTGAAGACGACGAAAGAGCATTTTTCGGTATACTTGAATACGCCGGCGAGGTTATTCCGCTTCCCGAAAAGCTTTTTGATGCGGGAACTGCTATATCGGGGTGCGGTCCCGCGTTTGTCTGTATGTTTATTGACGCGCTCTCCGAAGGAGGGGTCAGATGCGGCCTTACGAAAGAGACGGCTTTGAAGCTTTCGTGCCTTACTCTTTCAGGATCTGCCGAATCCGTTATTAAAACAGGGAAGCACCCGGATGCTCTCCGTGACGAGGTGTGCTCGCCGGCGGGTTCGACAGTCGCC
>JAFTDQ010000091.1 GCA_017454075.1 Clostridia bacterium | reverse complement strand
GAGGGAACCGAAGATCGCCTTGTAGTTTCCCCCGTTGTCGCCCGTCGCGCCGGTTCTCGCGAAAGCGAGGAGCGTGACGAAGATCAGCCCGAGATTCTTTTCCCGCGTCCATATACGGTAGAATCCCTGCGCCGGGATGGCGGAGGCGGCCTTGTGTTCTGCGGCTTCCTCCTCATGGACGTACCGGCTCGTGCTCTCCGCCCTGGCGAGCTCGACGCCGTCCCTGAAAATGACGTAATTCGCGCCGATGAGCTTACCGCTACCGCCGCCTATGCTCGAATCAACGGTGATCCCGTTTTTCTTAAGATGCTTCCAGATATCGACTCCGTCGAATTTGAAAGTGTAGTGATTGTCAAGAAGGAGCGTGTCCCATTCCGACGACTCCTCGTGACCGACGAGATGCGGCGTCGTTTTGCCGTTCACGTGGTCGATGAAGTCGAATCCGAAGGGGGACGTGAGCGTGAATTTCGTCATTTTAGCTTCATACAGGACCTGTCTGAAGCCGTCCTCTATGCGGTGCCCGTATTTGGGCGTTCCGATATCGGTGATGAAATATAGTTCTCTTTCCTCGCCGTACTCCGCCGGGGGATAGACCTCCTCGCCTCCCGCCGCTTCCCTGACCTTTTTAAGGGAAATTCGGCCGATTATGATCGACGCAACGACGCCGACGAATATGACCGCGCCGATCACAAGCACGTATATGCCGAACCCGCCGCCTCCGTGGATCACCGTGGGGTCCGCGGGATCATATTTTATCTCGATCGTTTTTCCGACCTTGTACGTCGGGTCGTAGCTGTCGAGCTTCTGAGTGTAGCTCTTTCCGCCGACCGTGTATTCCACGGTCACGTCATAGGTGGGATCGTCGTCCTCGAAATCCCTCGGGAGCTCTTCGATCGAAACGATCTTCGCCTGCGTTTTTTCAAAGCCGCGCGACTGAAAGAAGGTGAAATACACCCCCGCGGCGATGGCTATCAGCGCCAATGCAAGCGCGAAATACCTGATTCTCAATCCCTGAACTGACATTTTTTACCTCTCCTGTCCGGTATTTATTTATTTCCGTTTATTGAGTCGGCCACGGTGACCGAGCCGAGCCGGTCAGCTATGACCCCGTTTATCTCGTCGAAAATGCGGTTGAAAAAACAGTCGCAGTCCTCCGAGCCGTGAGGGCATATAAAGCCCTCCTCGCTGCACCTTGAAATCGAAAGCGGACCCTCCGTGACCTCGTATATATCCCTGAGGGAGATCTCATCCGCCTGACGGGAAAGCTCGTATCCTCCCCCGACGCCTTTGAACGAATTGACAAGGCGCGCGGTCGACAGCTTTCCGAGTATCTTTACCGTGAAACGGAGCGGCGCGTTAACGTCGTCCGATACGGTCTTTGCGTCCGATCTGCCGCGTTTCGCGAGGGAGCGCATTATCCTCATCGCGTAGTCGGTTTCCATCGTGATCTTCATTTCTCTATTTTATCCCCGTTTTCATCATTTTTTCGCTTGGTTTTCTTTTCCCCGACCGCCGATGCGACGGCCGCCGCGACGCACGCGGCGATAACCGCCGAGGAGGCGATGACGACGCCCTTCCCCGCCCGTCCTACGGCGTCGTGGAGCCCGTCGGGCGGCTCCGGAACGGGATCCGTCCCGGGTGCGGTCACGGTGTCGGCGGCGGTTTCGGTAAGCTCCTGCGTCGCTGTATCGTCGCTTTCCTCAGCACGGACGTATTCCGCGTCGGGTTCACCGCATCTCACGCAGCGCCCGGCGTCGAAAACGTGCCCGAGCGGACTCAGCGGCAGAGAATATATTATCATCCCGCAGTCGGCGCAGACCGTCCTCTCCCGTCCGAAGGTGACGCAGCCCGGGGCGACCGTTTCGATCCTGAAAGCGGAATGCTCCGTGTGATCGCTCTCCTTGCCGCATACCGAGCATACGTGCCAGTGATATCCGCCCGCCCTTTCCCATGCCTCGGGAAAGCTGTGAACAGTCGTTCTCTTCTGCCCGCACACCGTGCACTCCTCGGAACATGAAAAGCGGTAGGTGTGCTTTCCCGTGGGCGGGATCGAAAGCGGTCCGGTGTCGGGATATCCGAAATAATCCGTGACAGAGACGAACACCCGTCCGTTCCCGTTTCTCCAGTGCGCCCGGATCCCTTCCGACACGCAGGTAGGGCTCTTCAATGATATTTTGTTCAGTTTTGAAGAAGTGTGTACGTATATACCGAGCGGCTGTCCCGCGGGCGCGGCGGCGGTCGCCTTGAATCTCACCTCGACGGTCTGCCCGTCGCGGACGGCCCTTATCCTGTTTCCCGAGAGCCACGGACCGCCGTCAACGCGGTATTCCATGAGGTTCGTCAACCCGTTGACCGAAAAGGGCGCCTCGGAAATCATCGGGCGTATCACCGAGAAAAGACCTTTATCGGGCGGTCCCGGAGCGTCTCCGGCCGGCTCCGTCGCCGCGGTCTCCCCGGCTCCCCATCGGGCGTACAGCCGGAGTCTCCCGGGGGCGGTTATTACGGTATTCTCGCTCACCCTCGCGCCTCCGGTCGGGGAGGTGTACCACCCGAGAAACTTTTTCGTCGGACAGACCGGCCGCGGGAGCCAGCCGATACGGTCCCCCTGTCTCAGATGCATGGGCGTGAGGTCGCATCCGACCTCCGCATTCGTGTTTATATCGAACGTAACGTAACAGTGATCCGCCTGTCTTTTCGGCAAAAACGAGTAATTGACGTCGACGTCGGCGCTTATTCCTCCGACCGAACCCTTTGAGGTCGCCTGCCAGATATCGAATCCTTCGGTATATTTCAGCGTGGGGTTGTACTCGGCGATCCATTTGACGAGCCAGGGCTTTTCATTGTAGTCAAGTCCGCCGAGCCGGTCCTCCCTCGTGTACCACGTCCTCATCGAATAGACTCCGGTCTCGTACCCGAGGTCGTGCAGCCCGCCGCAGAACACGTCGACTATCCCGCGGAACTCCTCAGCAGTGAGCTTTGACATGACCTTGTCCTCGAGATCGTAGAAAACGGGGTACGAGGGCTCGTATCCGTCGATCAGACGCAGAACGTGCCTGAGCTCGCTCTCTGCGTGAGCGACGGAATCCGCGTATGAATACAGGTATATCCCGAAGGGTATCCCGACCCTCACGCATTCTTCGACGTTACGGTAATACCGGTAGTCGTCCTGTTCCTCGAAATCGTCGCCGTACCCGCACCGGATAATCACGAAATCGACCCGTCCGGCGTCGTATTCCTCCCTCAGAGCGTCCCAGTCGATCTCCTTCTGAAACGTGCTTACGTCGATCCCCCGGGACACCACCCCGGGGACCTCCGTCCCGGACGAGGTGTAGTACGTACCGTTTTTATAGGAAAGGTCTTCGTTTGCCGCCGCGCAGACGCACAAAAGAGCCGCGGTGATCGCGGCAATTATGAAAATTGTCAACGTCCTGCGGCTCATCTATTCAATATGCCTTCGCCCAGAGAAGCATCGTGTCGGCCGGTTTCCCGCAGCAGACGCATTTATCCGAGATCTTTTCCTGTTCGAAGGGGATGCAGCGCGAGCCGACCCCGGTCAGCTCCTTGACCTTTTTCTCGCATTCCTCGGAGCCGCACCACATTGCGCGGAAGAATCCGTCGCCGTTTTCTTCGAGAGATTTACAGATATCCTCGACCGTGAACGCGTCGCGCGTTCTGTTCTCGCGGTTCTTTACAGCCTTTTCCCAGAGGCCGTCCCTGACCTCACCGAGTTTCTTTTCGACCTCGGCTTCGAGACAGTCGAGCGAGACAAAGCTCTTTGCCCTGTCGTGGCGGGAAACGAGAACGCATTGTCCGCCCTCGATGTCCCTCGGGCCGAGCTCGAGACGTACCGGTACGCCCTTCATCTCGTATTCCGAGTATTTCCAGCCCGCCGAGTTGTCGGAATCGTCGAGCTTTACGCGGTATCCGGCGGCGATCAGGCGCTCTTTCAGCTCCGCGGCTTTTTCAAGCACGCCCGGCTTGTGCTGGGCGACCGGGATGATGACGACCTGTATCGGCGCGACGGCAGGAGGGAGAACAAGCCCGTTGTCGTCGCCGTGCGCCATGATTATGGCTCCGATGAGACGCGTCGAGACGCCCCACGACGTCTGATGCGGATACTGAAGCTGGTTATTTTTGTCGGCGTATTTTATGCCGAACGCGCGCGCGAAGCCGTCGCCGAAATAATGCGACGTCCCGGCCTGAAGCGCCTTGCCGTCGTGCATGAGCGCCTCTATCGCGTATGTGTCCTCGGCTCCGGCAAACTTGTCGGAAGGGGTCTTCGGGCCCTTTATGACCGGGATCGCGAGATCCTTTTCGCAGAGCTCGGCGTAGATATTCAGCATACGGAGGGTCTCCTCGCGGGCCTCCTCCTCCGTCGCGTGCATCGTATGCCCCTCCTGCCAGAGGAATTCGCGGGTGCGGAGGAACGGGCGCGTGGTCTTTTCCCATCTCACGACGGAGCACCACTGGTTATACAGTTTCGGCAGATCGCGCCACGACGAGATTATATTCGCGTAATGCTCGCAGAAAAGCGTCTCCGACGTGGGTCTCACGCAGAGTTTTTCGGCAAGCGGCTCCTGTCCGCCGAGCGTGACCCAGGCGCACTCGGGGGCAAAGCCCTCAACGTGGTCCTTCTCCTTCTGAAGAAGCGACTCGGGTATGAACATCGGCATATACACGTTCTCGTGTCCCGTCGCCTTGAAACGGGAATCGAGAAGCTTCTGGATGTTTTCCCAGATAGCGTAGCCGTACGGGCGGTAGATCATACAGCCCTTTACGCTTGAATAGTCGCAGAGGTCCGCTTTTTTCACGACGTCGGTGTACCACTGCGCGAAATCAACGTCCATCGAGGTTATGGATTCTACAAGTTTCTTGTCCTGTGCCATGTCTGTCTCCGTAAACGGTATCATATCAATATCTTAAAAATAATAACACAAAACCGGCGGAATGTCAATATCAAAAGCTCCCGGCGTTCTTACCGCACGGGAGCTTTTTTCGGCCTCGGTGCCCTACTCCCGAGGTCGTCGGATATTATTCACTTTCCGTCAGCCGCCCCGGTGTCACTTTTTTGCGGCAGCCACCAATCCTTAGCAACTTTGCCGTCTTCAATAATCGCATCGAAATCCGTAATTCCCGCGATATCCTCATCGGCAAATTCCGCCATGACGAACCAGCCGGCCATATCGCACGTCCACTGTTGCAGATTCCCGGTCAAATTCACAATATTGAGACAGAGTTCCGAGCCGCTGACGCTTACGCCGCCGACACCGAAGCGGAATGATCCGCTCACTGTCCCGACGTAGGCAAGTATCACCGTATGGTCGGCGAAAAATCCGTCGTCGTATCCGGCGGTCGCCTCGTTGAAGGACGGCACTTCGCTGTATCCGTACGTGAACGTCAGAACGTCTCCGAAGGTCTCCCTGAACTTGTCGAGATCCCCCTTCGTGTCGAACCTGAACACGGGAACGTGCGGCTCTGAATCCAGCGTCAGTTTGTCGGCGTTGAGACATGAATGGATCTTCGGATCGTCCGTATAGTTGGCATACGCGACCTTTGACTCAAACGCGATAGGAGCTTCCCCGAAAAGCATCTCGCGGATGCCGTTGATATAATCCCCGCGGCGCTTTGCGACCGAATCCTGATCTTCATCCTGGAAAACCGCCCAGTAGTCGGATATATAGCTCGAAACGGGATTCTGCCACGGGATAATGCCGACGCTGTTTTCTGAGATACCGTACGACGACAGTATCGTCTTCATTTCTTCGGCGGAGGCGCCCTTCAGATTCATCAGCTCCTCCTCCGTTTTGTCCCGATTCGTTCCCGAAAGAAGCCCGAACGAGTAGCTTCCCGGGCCCATCTGCCATACGTAGACGTCAAGACCCTTTGACGTTGAGAGACCGAAATACTTGGGATATTTCTCTTTCAGAACGGTCAGTTCGTCATTTCCCGTTCCCCATATCTCATCTTTTGTGTAGAACCTTGCCGTGACCGTCACATCCTTGTCCGGCATTACAAAAACATAACTCCAATAGCCGGCGCCGTAGTAATGAGATTTGGAGATCTCCTTTCCGTCAACGTAAACGTGGATATCAGCGTCAAGCAGAACATCAGCGTTGATCCCCACGGTTTCGCCGGTCCATGCGGCGTTTGGCATCGAGAAAAAATGGTGGGCCGCCGAGCCGAGATCATATGTTATCAAATGGACCTGTTTATCGTCATGCGTCGGTGCGACCAGAATCTCGCTCCTTGTCAAAGGATTTCTGATAGTATAATACAGGCGCGGTGAACCGGCAGAGTTGGGGTGATTAGTGCCTTCCACTTCGTCGGCAAGAGAATAAATCTGATCGCGAGTTCCAGCGGCAACGCATACTCCGCCGCAATATGTCAGAGTTGTCGTCCATTCCTCGTCATCGAGATCCCAGATCAGCTTAAACCCTTTTTCGGCAAGAGTTTTTTCGATGTCGATCATCTTTTTGCGCAGAGCGGCCGTTTCAGATTCAAGATCTTTCAGATAGTCGTACTGATCAAACAATGCGGATACGGCGTTTCTGTACTCATCCGTTTTACCGATTTCGTCCATTGCCTGCTGAACTTCAAAAGTGACGTGACGTTCAAAAAACTGTTCTCTGTCTTCCTCCTCTGGATTTTCTTCCGAAAAACTGTCCGGATAAATCAGATATCTCGTAGGAATAGGCATCTTTTCGACGTACTCCCAAGCCAGTTCATCGGTTATTGATAGTTTCTTTGCGAGCAATCCGGCGAGAATTTTCTCCGCTTGTAAAGAGAGATTATTGTGAATTGAAGAAATGATTTTCTCGCCGTTAGATGAGACAACAAACATAAAAGGGACCAGTTCGTCATCCGCGACGTCTTTCAACAGTCCGCGATGATGAAGCTTCATACCGTTTTCATAATCATACCTGTGTATCCGGTTCAAAGTTGAATTCAGCATGGGCGGCTCGTTTTGAGGAACCCAGTTGCTTTCGCTTATCCCCGAGGCGTCGATTTTCGGCATCTCGCCGTTCACAAAGTTAGGCTCGACGTAATCCTTGCGGATAAGGCCCGGACCGATCACGACGGCGAGGACCATGACGACGAGCAGCACGCCGCTCGCGGCGAGCTCAAGAGCAAGTCGGCCGTTCCCCCCGCGTTTCGGCGCTTTTGCGCTCACTCCGGGAGGATATACCGAGTCCCTGTCCGGCAGCTTCGCTGAACCGAACGCTTTTCTGATTATATCGAGTTCTTTCATTTATTGCCTGACTTTCTGTTTTCTCTGATTTTTTCTATCGCGAGGGCGTACTTTTTCCTTGTTCGCTCCTCCGATCTGCCGATTATCCCGGCGATCTCTCTGAACCTCAGCCGCTCGACCGCGCGGAGCACGACGATCTGCCGCTCCGTTTCGTCAAGAACGCCGAGGATGCGTTCCGCCTCGTCCCGGTCCTCCACCCCCGAATACCCGTCGGCATCAGGGACGTCCTCTCCGAGCTCCTCAACGGGCGCCGCTGCCCTTCTTCTCAGAATGTCAAAGGCGGCGTGCCTCGCCACCGAGAGGATCCAGGTCTTTGCCGAGCCGCGCGTCCCGGCAAACGTCCCGGCGGAGTTCATGATCTTTATGAAAGTTCCCTGCATGGCGTCCTCCGCGTCGGCCTCGTTGCCGAGCACGGACAGCGCGAGCGTGTAGATCTGTCTGCCGAGGCGGTCGTAGATCAGATCTATCCCGCTCATGTCGCCGGAAGCTATTTTTTTCAAAGCGGCTTCGCAGGCCGCGCTCCCAAAAGCACTCACGTTTTTCCTCCGTCGTGACCCTCTGTTATATTATACGAGCAAAACGGCCGAAACCGGTCGCGGTTTTTTGATTTCTGTCTCTTTATCGATTAAAGGAGTCTTTTTTTAGTATTTTCCCGGCTCCCGAATAAAAAACCCCGCCGGAACCGACACCGGCGGGGGGGAGAAGATTGAGGAATATTTTTATTAATTTACGAACCATATAGTTATAATAACACAAAAGCACCGGATTGTCAGCCGTCGGCAAACAAAAGGCCTCCCCGCAAACGAGGGGAAGCCAGCAGATATTACTTTCAAGTCACAAGCCGGTACTGTTTTTGAAAGCGATGTTTATAACAAAATTCGTCCCCGGGTCATTTCCATCTATGTAATAGTGCGTAACCCCGGATTCCTTCCGGCTCCCGTATGCAATTATTTCTTCAATGCCGTCGTCATCTATATCCAAAAAAGTAAATTCAACAAGCGCGCCACCGGACGTTTCAAAGGGCTGAAATACCTTGCCGTTGGCCATAATCAATACGATGTTTTCCTGAACGGAAACAAAAACGTCCACTTTCGTTTTTCGTTCGAATGATATGTTTCGCCAGTCGGAGATTCCGGACTTTTTCTCACTTGTGCCGTTTTGAGTAACAAATCCGTCCCGCTCCATTATTTCCAGAAATTCATCAAGGTGTCTGCCCGGATCGCATCTTATTTCCGAACCGGCGCTTTTTAATGAGTCAGCAATCTTCTTTGAAACAAGCATACCATTATAAATCACGGTCTGAGGTTCATCATTCTCGAGGTTTTCATCAGCCGATCCGCCGAAAATGCTGCCACAACTGAACTTCCCGTCAGAATATGTGATCTTTTGTCCGTTTATGTATACGCTTTCTCCGTCATAGTCGAATTGAAGCGAGTTTTGAGGATTGTAAACAACACCTGTCTTGTGCGGAACGACATAAATCAGCGTTTGTTTCATAGTCGTCAGATCCGTCACGCAGATCCCTGTACTCACAAATTCGTATCCGAGCGAGTGTACAGATACCGTATCTTTTACACCGTTACCGTCGTAATCCCACAGATAAACGCAGCCTATGCCGCTTCCTTCGCATTTGATTGCATTGTCTTTGTATCTGATGTAATATCCTCTGACTCCGTCGCCCCCGCAGAATATTTCGATGTCCTGCGTTTCGGAACGTATTCCTATCGGAGTCACGTTAAAAAACTTCGTATAGAGATACGTGCTTGTACTCTCGTAACCGTTGCGTATTAATATCTCGACAAACTCTTCAACATGCAGTTTGTCGTTACTGATAGTCAGAATGTATTTTGTGCTGCAATTTGGCAGATATCCCGTGTCTCCTTTAGTCAATATCAGTTTTTCGTCTTCGAGGATTCCCGAAAAGATATTCTTTGCCGATTTATCAGCAGTCAGAGTCAGGCCGTCATCGCTTACAGCAAATCGCGAAATGATTCCCGCCTCGTTTAATGAAAGCACTCCGTCGACAAGTTTCCATATTCCGGAGCCGGAGATAAAAATTTCATCATGCTCCTCGCGATATGAAAAGTGGCCGTTTTTATTCAGTCGGAGAGTAAAGCGATGTGATTCGCCCGATTTTTCCTCCGATACGTAAAATTCCTGACTGTCATCATAATATTTTGGCTCATTGTAAGCTTCTTTCGGGGCATCTGTTTCTTCGCCCGTTTCATCCAAATTGCTTCCCATTGTGCTCTCTCCGGGGAGATTGCCGGTCTGTTTTCTAATAATCCCCTGGCCGGCTATGACGGCGAAAATCATGGCCGCGAGGACAATGCCGCCGGCCGCCAGTTCAACGAATAACGATTTGTCGGATTTCGATTTTTTCTTTCTGTCAAGGAGCTCCGGCGGATAAATCGCCGACTGTTCCGGAACCTTTACTGATTCAAACTTCCTGCGTATCGTTCTGAATGCCTTCATCGCTTTTCCCTTTCCCCGTTATTTTTCTTATCTTGCCGACAGCGTCCGAGAATATCATTCTCGTGCGGCTTTCCGATCTGCCGATTATCCCGGCGACCTCTTTCCATTTAAGCCGCTGAACGACGCGCAGAACGACGATCTGCCTCTCGGTGCCGTCGAGCGCTCCGAGAATGCGCTCCGCCTCGTCGGCGTCGTCGATACGCGCGTAAACGTCCTCCGCCGGGACGTCCTCGCTGAGATCCGCCCATAGCCCGGCGTGCTCCTTCCGTTCCCTGTCGATCGCGAGATTTCTCGTGACAGCAAGTATCCAGGTCCTCGCGCCGCCGCGCTCCGGGACGTAGGTCCCGGCGGAGTTCATGATCCTCAGAAACGTTTCCTGCATTACGTCCTCCGCGGCGGTCTCGTTTCCGAGAATGGAGAGCGCGAGCGTGTATATCTGCTTTCCGAGATGTTTGTATATGATATCGACGCCGTCCATATCCCCGGCGGCGATCTTTTTCATTGCGGCGTCGCAAATCGCGCCGTCAAATACGCCCATAATCCGCTCTCCTTACGTGGTCCTTCATTATATTGTACGTATAAAGACGCAAAAAGCGATTGCCCGTCCTGCGTTTTTTTGCATATTCGTCACATAACGGCAGAAACAAGTCATAGATTGCAACAAAAAAGTCCCCCGCCGGTGCCCTACTTCCGGCGGGGGCGCGCCACGGACGGCGCGACTTTCGAGTACTTTCGCGTACTCACGCGGTCAGGACTATCCATAACGTCCCCCGCGTTCGGTTATAGCTTTTTATCGGCAGGCGTTCAAAATCTGTTTGCCTGTACGACGCAGGTCGCACCGTCTCTCGCCAGCCCGCCGATCGGTGCGCTGCCGTTCATAAAATACACCGGCTGAATAACGGGATCTCCTTCATCGTTTTCATACATCCGATATTCAAGTGAAATTGAGTCAACCCAGATTTTGTTCCACGCGCTCTGCCCGCCCGCCATAACGTACTTTTCCTGCTCAATTCGGGTTATCGCCTCTCTGACAGACAGCATCTCAGCGCGTTTTTTTGAGGCAAAATGAAGATACTGTGACGTGACTTCGAGAATCACCCCGTCGGAGCGAATACCAACTTGAATATTTCCGCTATCATTTATTATGCCGCCCGGCATGGGACTAAAACTAAATGATACGGAAGATAATTCATCATAATGAATCCCGTTTTTTTTCGTGCTCTGCAATATAAGTGCTTCCTGCCTTTTTGACGCTCATTTCCATCTCGGATTCATAAAGTCCATACCGAACCAAATAATCTTTTGCAATTTTTTTAAGTTCATCTTCGGCCTTTTTATCTGACATACTGTTTCCGGGATCAAACGTCCAGCGAAACCTTCCGTACTCATCGATGGACAGCGTGGACTGATATTTCGTATATACTCTTCTGCCGTCTTCTGCAACGGAATATGCGTCCGGTGAAAACCCCATTTTTTCGGCAAGCGGGTAATCATTGTATTCGATCGGATCGCCGTATATGTAAATGTCTCCGGAAATATCAGGCAAGCCGGACTTCATTCTGAGCAAAAGAACGCTTAGTCGGTTCACATGAACTTTACGCGTAACTTTTGAAACCGGCATTTCAAAAGGTTCGACATCTCCTATATTCTCCGGATCATCGTCGCCGTACGTCTGTTTTTCCCCGCATGATGCGGCGGATAAAATCAGAATCGCCGCCGCCATAAGCAAGCATAAAAATCTCTTGCTTTTCATTCTTTTTTCCTTCAAGGGTTATCCGGCTGTTATTTCAACGCCCGATGACTTGATCGAAAGCGTGTATTTCGCGCCGGTCGGGTCAGAGCCCGAGGCGTGCGTCACGCTGCCCGCGAGAACCTCGAAGCCCCCGGCAGTCCTGATAAGGAAGCCGCCCTGACCCGATATTTCGGATTCGCCGGTGAATGCTCCCGCATCGTTCCTTACCGTGACGGTTTTGCCGGATACAGTGACCGTCCCGATCTCACGCGCCGTGAAGTTCACGAGATCGCAGACGCCGAGGCGTATCCCGTAGCTGTCGGTGTAGGAGTAAATGAACCCGACGAGCCGGCGGTCGCCGTCGTATATCGGCAGATAGCGGGTGACGGGGGACGCGCCGTTGCAGATAACGCAGCCGTCATCGTCGAATACGTATCCGTTTTCGTCCTTTTCGCAGAAGGTCAGCATCACGAGATTTCCGCTGCAGCAGACGTAGGTGACGGCGTTTGAGTTCTGGCTGCCGAAGTAAACGATCTCCGATCCCTCGGGAAGGAAACCGGCGTTGAGCGTATACGGTCTCATCCTTTGCGACGGGATATATATGCCCTCATATTCGGCGGCGAGAACAGCCTCGTACCATCTCTGCGAGATCTCGGCGCTCCAAGCGCGGTTGTCGTCGTGCCCGAGCGGCATGACGATCTCGCTGTCTTCCATCGCGAGAATATCCGAAAAGACGGGCGCGGCGTATTCTTTCACGCCGTCGTACAGGAAATCGGAAAGATTCCTGACGGACGCCGAGCTGAGGTATCCCTTTGAGGACATGCGGATGACGATTATCTTATCTTCGTAAATCCACGCAATACCGGTGGGTTCGGCTTGTCCGGGGGTGAAGAGATTTGCCGCTCCCTCGGATCCCCAAAGCTCGGTGAGCGCGTAACCCGGCATGTTTTTCAGCGCCGAGGTGAGTTTTTTATCCGTCATTTTGACGGCGGCATCGGGAGACGCCGGCATCTTCACGCCGTTGCGCTGGGGATTCGCCGCTTTTTCGCAGTCCAGATCTACCGCGTATCCCTTTGAATTGAACGTTATCTTTACGGTGTACGTCCCGTATACGGTGCTCCATACCCCGCTTGACGACGGAGCGCCCCACCTTGACGTAAGGTCGGCTTCTTTGAGCCCCGCGACTCCCCAGAGCACCTCGTCGTCGGGATCGTCGAATATGAAATCTCCTGTCGGCGGGAACTCGGAAAGCGGCATCACCGGGTCTTCGTCATACCTGTAGTTTTCCCTCAGGAGAAGGACGTCATACGCGTCGTCCTCGTACGAATAAGCGGGATAGACCCACAGGACCTCGCCGCTGCTCTTTTCGACGCCAACGTTGAGATAATATTTGCTGTCGAACGGGATTTTGTACAGTTTTACCCCTTCGAGTGAGGAAAGCGACCAGTTTTTCTTCGCGAGCTTTTTGTTCGCCGCGTCGCCGTCGACGGAGAAGAGCGCGTCGCCGAAGGTTTTTTCGAGCACGTTCAGCTTCTTGCCGACAAGTTTTTCGTTGAGCTCGTCGGCGGTCTCGTCGCCCGTCAGCCCGAGCGCGCCGGTCTGCGGAGCCTCGGTGGTGTCGAAAACCTCGGTGGTCTCGTCCGGAGGATCCGTCACATGAGGCGTCGTTGTGTCTCCCACAGTCTCTACAGCGGCGCCGGTGCCGTGATTTTCCGTATCGTCGCGGCCAGAAGTCAGCGCGGGCTCCGAGCCGGTATCGGCGTTATAGTCATTCCGGACCGTCGTCTGATATGCCTCGGTGTCCGTCGTGTCCCGGTCTCCGAGCGGGAGGGCGTTCTGCCTTTTCAGCATTCCCTGTCCCGCGAGAACCGCCCCGAAAATAAAGACTATCACGGCGGCGCTCGCCGCGAGCTCGATAAACAGCTTCACCCCGCCGCGATCCCCTTTTCTTTTGCTTCGCGGCGCGGTCCCTGCCGGCAGGACGTCGGAAGCCTGCGGGATTTCAACGGAATTATACCTGTCTCTGATTTTCTTCCTGATATTCATTTTCTGTTCTCCTTCTGAATATATCTTCTCATTTTTTCGATCGCCCTGACGTAGCGCTTTTGCGCCGCGTCTTCGCTTATGCCCGTGATCTTCGATATCTCCGAATACCTGAATCTGTGAACGGCGCGGAGCAGAACGATCTGTCTGTCGTCCTGCTCTATGCTGTCCATCGCGCGGTCTATCTCGTCTTTTTGCTCGACGGCGTCGTACGGGTCGCAGGCGGCGTCGCCGGGGTCGTCTTCTTCTGTCCGGCGTATTTTCCTGAGTCTCGTCAGCGCGATGCTCCGTGTTATGGCAAGGATCCACGCCCTTGCATGACCGCCGGTAAACGTCCCGGCGTAATCCATTATACGGATGAACGTGTTCTGCATTACGTCCTCCGCCTCGGTCTCGTTTCCGAGGATCGACAGAGCGAATGTGTAGATCTGCCTGCCCATTTTTTCGTATATGAGCTCAAGCCCGCTCATATCTCCCGAAGCGATCTTACGGAGAGCGCTCTCGCACGCCGAGCTGCTGAATATACTCATCTGAACCCTCCTTTCGAGGCCCCTCTATTATATATAACGCACGAGAAGGCCAAAATCCGACAAGCGTTTTTAAAAGTTGTCATAATTTTGACGAAAGTAGTCATATATAAGGATTTTATCGTTTGAAATTACGTATCAGCCCTGCCCTGGGCGCCTGTTGAAAACTTTTTTGCAAGTCGCCGCCGCAAGCCCGGGCGGGTCTATTTTATCATCCGCCCGATAGTTTGTCAATAAACCCGGCGGACATCGAACCGATGGCCTCTCTTGTGTAAAGGGAGGTTCCGAGAGAAGAGAAGCGGAGGGGTTGGCCGGGCAAGGGCGACAGACGCAAAATAAACATCTTTGCCTTTATTTGCATACACCTCATCACCGGCTGCGCCGGATGCTTCCCGCGGCTCACGCCGCACGCTTCCGGCTTCGCCGTAAGCTACCTGATCTTTTCAGTTGACGAAAACATAACGGAAAAAGCCTTTCGGGAATCACCGCAAATCGTCTGCCTCCCTTGTGTAAAGGGAGGTTCCGAGAGAAG
>JAFTDQ010000090.1 GCA_017454075.1 Clostridia bacterium | reverse complement strand
ATTTTTGACATTTTTCAAAAATATTTTCAAAAAACTCTTGACAGGGAAGATCCCGCGGTATATAATAGGTTTCACAAAACGGAACAATTGTTCCGAAAAGAATCGGGAGGCGGGAATGAGGAAGAAAAACCCCGAAAACGGCGGGATCATCGCCCGCTTTATCGACTCCTACGCCGACCGGTACGGCTACTCTCCGACGATGACGGAGATCGCCGAGGGAACGGGGATCCCGAAGACGACGGTCCACCGCTACCTCTCCGAAATGCGGGAGGAAGGCAGGGTGAACCTGTCCGGTCACAGGACGCTTTCGTTCGCTGACACCGGCGTATCGTCCGTCAGGGTACCGGTGCTCGGCTCCGTCTCCTGCGGGCTGCCTAAGTTCGCCGAGGAGAATATCGAGGAGTACGTCCGGCTCCCCTCGTCTCTGTTCGGCGACGGAGAATTCTACTTCCTGCGCGCGAAGGGCGACAGTATGATCGGCGCGGGGATCGACGACGGCGATCTCGTTCTCATTCGCCGTCAGGACACGGCGAGGCCGGGTCAGATAGCGGTCGCACTCACTGACGACGAGGCGACGCTGAAAAGGATTTATCCCGAGCCGCAGAACAGGCGTATCCGGCTTCACCCGGAGAACCCGGAGCTTGAGGATATCTACGTTGATAACTGCGCGGTGCAGGGAATAGCGGTAAAGGTGATAAAGGATCTGTAAGGGTAGGGTAACAGGAGTTACCCTAAGCGTGATATGAAGGAGGAAATTGAAATGAGCGCGGAATTTGCACGCGGATTTGCAGAGGGACGGCTCTCTACTCAGCCGAAATGGATAAGCGTCAAGGAAAGGATGCCGGAAAAGGACGGCGTGTACTACACGATAACGGAGCTTCAGCGCGACGTTCCGTTCGCCGGCAAGGGAACGATAAGCATCGACGTCACCGTCGACCTGATCGACGGGGCGTGGTGGCAGAGCGACGACACGTGGAAGGTCATATACTGGGCGGAGCCGATCCGTCTCGACGTTCCCGCGGAGTTCGCCGACAGACCGAGACTCTGCGCCATTTGAGCGTGACGCTCAAACGGCGCAATGATATCCGCTGACGCGGGTGATATCCGCTTCGCGGATGATATATCGCTTTCGCGATATGATATACGCCTGCGGCGTATTAATGAAAGGATCCCGGCGGTCATACCGTCCGGGATCCTTACCGTAATACGGCTCTGCGAAAAACGCAGAGCCGTATATCATGCCGCGCGGAGCGCGGTATATCATGCTCCGAAGGAGTATATCATTGCTCCGCGAAGCGGAGCTATATCATTTGAAAGCGTCGGGCTGCGGCTGAGCAGCCTGACGCTTGAATTTTCCATCCGGTTGAATTATAATGGAACCGACAATTATTAGCAGAGGGTATTGCCGATGAAGAAACCGCTTTTATTTGCAATAACGTGTATTGTTTTGACGCTCGTTTTCGCGGTCGCCGTCTCGTCGGAGTCCGCGCGCCTTCCGTTTTCCGACGTGCCGGAGGACGCGTGGTATTACGAAACGGTCGCCGACGCGTATGAGGCGGGTCTCGTAAAAGGAAAGAGCGGTACCGTCTTCGCGCCCGACGACAACGTGACGCGCGCCGAGGTCGCCGCGATGCTGTCGCGTCTCGACGGAACGGACGTTTCGGAATACGGGCTGTACGCCGCCGCGTTCACCGACGCGGCGGAGGGATCGTGGTACCGCGAATACGTCGGCTGGGCGGCGTTTTCAGGGATCCTCAAGGGCTATCCCGACGGCACGGTCAGACCCGACGCCGACGTGACGCGCGCCGAACTGTCCGCGATGATAAAAAGGTACGTCGACGGGAAGGGCGCCGATCTCCCCGCCGATCCTCAAACCGACGTGTTTTCCGACGCGGACGCTTTTGACGACTGGTTTTCGGGCGCGGCCGAGGAGATGCGGACAGCAGGACTTCTCAAAGGTTATGAAGACGGATCGATGATCCCGTCCGCTCCCGCGACGAGAGCGGAGGTCGCGACGGTGTTCGTGCGTCTCAGCCGTTCCCTCGATGTCGCCGGGAAGACGGTCCTGCTGGCCTCGGAATACAAAAACACGAAAGCGATCCTGATCTTCGATCCGGATTTCGAAATAACGGGTCACAAACGGTACGAAGCGTACGTTGAGGACTTCATCGGCGTGATAAAGGACGGGACGGGATATGATATCCACCCGCACGGCGACGTCCTTCCGCGAAGGAAAAAGGAGATCGTCCTTGCGTGCAACCGACCGGAATCGGTCGAACTCTGCGACGGGATCGGCGGCATGGAGTTCAGGATACGGGTGATCTCGGACGAAAAGGGCGAATCGCTCGTTCTCGGATACGCTAATTATTTTTCATACGGCAACGCCGTGGATTATCTCGTCTCAAACTTTATGAAAAACGGCGAGCTGAGAGTGCCGAAGGATCTCGATTATTCGGCGACCGCACCTCCCGTTTACGGGGAAGGCGACTACACGCTCATTGAAAGCGGGATCAGACAGCTGCGCGATCCGTTCGTCCTGGTCGAAGACGGAGTCTCGTATATGTACGGCACGGGATGGATCATGTATAAAAACACGACCGGAGATCTGTCGGGACCGTGGGAGGGTCCTTACCCGGTCGTTGAGTACCCCGCTGATTTCAAGACGGACTATTGGGCGCCCGAGGTATACAAATATAACGGGCGGTACTGGATGTTCACGTCGTACGTACCCGCGGGCTCCGAACTTGACGGAGTGGCGATATTCTCGTCGGACAGCCCGGATGGACCGTTCAGGCTCTGGTCCGAAGGCCTGATAACTCCCCGCGACAAGGACTGCATCGACGCTTCGTTTTACGTCGACAAAAACGGCGATCCGTGGCTCGTTTTCTGCCACGAATACACCAGTCCCGAGGTGAACGGCGTCGGCAGTATCTGCGCCGCGCGTCTGTCCGGCGATCTCAAAAAACTGATAACGGAACCCGTGACCCTGTTCACGGTCGAGGATTCGCCGTGGTCGACTCCCGCCCGTGAGGGTCTGTGCGAGGGACCGTATCTGTGGCGGCTCGAAGACGGCGGTCTGATCGCCATATGGTCGGGCCTCGACGGCTGCGGTTACGCGGTCGGCATCGCGCGTTCCGATAACGGCGAGATTACGGGGAACTGGACCCACGAGGAGTCCCCGATCTATTCGCTGACGCTCACCGGAATATACGACGGGGGCCACGGGATGATCTTCCGCGCCGCCGACGGCGAGCTGTATCTGACGGTCCACGCGCCGAACATCTGGGACGCGTCGATGATCGGTCCCGACGGGCGCGGCGCGATGCCGATATTCATAAGGCTGAGTGAGGTGGGAGGCTCCGTCGTGTGGGCTAAGCCTTAAACTGAAAAAAACGGCGGTTTTACCGGATCGACCCGGTTCATCGCGAGGAGAGAATAAAATGGTCCTGATAATTGTCGCCTCAGTCGCGCTTGTGCTTTCGGCGGTATTTGCCGTCTTATACGTCTGCTACCGTATCGCCTTTGCCGTTCCTTCGAAAACGGATCTGTTCGGGCTTCCGGACACCGACCAGTGCGCTCCGTACAAAGGCGAGATCGAAGGCCTTGTCGAAAAAGCCCGGTCGATCCCGTACGAAGAGGTCGTGATCCGCGCTTTCGACGGCGTTTCGCTTTACGGAAAGTATTATCGTTCGTCTCCGGGCGCGCCCGTGCAGATAATGATGCACGGCTACAGGAGCGCGGGAGGGCTCGATTTCTGCGTCGCCCTTCCGTTCGCGCTGAAGAACGGTTATAACGTGCTCGTGCCGGATCAGCGCGCTCACGGAAAAAGCGGCGGGAGATGCCTGACGCTCGGGATCAAAGAACGGCGGGACGTCCTTTCCTGGATCGGGTACGCGACCGAACGGGAGGGCCCCGGCGTAAAGATCGTTCTCGTCGGGATGTCCATGGGCGCCGCGTCGGTACTGATGGCGTCGGGGCTTGATCTCCCTGAAAACGTGAAGGGGATAATGGCGGATTGCGGTTATTCATCTCCGAAGGAGATACTGAAAAAGGTGATCCGGGACCGGGGATATCCCGTAGGACCCGCGTACGCCGCCGTCCGGCTCGGAGGGATGATCTTCGGCGGGTTCGACGTCGGCTCTGCGTCCGCTTCCGACGCTCTGACGCGCTGTAGGATCCCCGTTTTGCTGATACACGGAGAGGACGACCGTTTCGTCCCGTGCGAAATGAGCGAGGAGAACTGCCGCTGCTGCGCCGCGGAGAACAAAAAACTCGTCACGTTCCCGCGCGCGGGACACGGTATGAGCTATTTTGAGGGAAGAGAAAGGTATCTTTGCGAGATGCTCTCGTTCCTGTCCGCCATCGGACTCGGCAGTACGGTCGAAAAATAAAAAGAGATCCCCGAACGTTTGAAATAACGTTCGGGGACTTTTTTTCGCTTTCGGTCGTAGCGGTCGCAATATCCGGCATAGATTTTCCTTCGCCTAATTTCTGACATATCATTTTCCGGCGTGCGAGTCAAACGGATATCATGCAATTATCAATAGTATTGTTCAACGTATCCGTACGCTTTTTCAAACAGTTCGTTATCAAGCATGCGCTTTTTAATAAAGACCGTTCTGAGCGCTTTTTCAACATCCTTACGGCCCTGATCGGTATCCTGCCATCCCGGAAACCGCACGATTTTTACGATTTCGTCAATTTCGTTTACGATTCTTTCAACGATGATAGGTGTGCTACGATTTTTTACACTCTTAAACAGTTCCGTAAGCGCCGCTTTCCCCTTTTCTTCCTGCGAAAGAACAGGCGCCTCAGATTGTGCTTTGCGTACAGCCGCAGCGGTGTCTTTTGCAAGGTCGAGCAGCTTCTTCAGGAACTCTACGCCGTTTAAGAGACCTTGCTCGTGGAGCTTGCGAAGCTGTTCCAAACGCTCGCCAAGCGAAACGAATACAGGATCGTCGATGCGTCCTTTAATAATGGCATCCAGGTTGATTTCGATTTTCTTCGCTGCTTTTTCGCTTCTTTCTTTATCATTGATGAACTGCTCAATCAGGTCGGCGTCAGCTTCGAGAACGTCCACGTCGCCGTGAATGCCGATAGCGGTTATGTTTTCCTGAACAAGTTCAATGGTTTTGGGACCAAGTGTGCTCCAGATCAAATGGCCGGTGTCATCGGAAGGTCTGACAGATTCATAGACCAGGGACAGCCATTTATAATCGAATTTATACGGAGTGAGGCACGGATCCGGCGAAACAATATTCCAAATCCGATGAAGAACGCGATAATCTGCACCGAATTTATCACGCATTTCGTCATTGGGGAGACATTGCTGCGCGGCGGCAAGTCCTTCCCACGAAGAATCCGTTCTGTCTACTCCGCAGAAATACTTCAGGCATTTCTCGATCAGTTCGGGAACTTTTTCCTTAACGCCGTCTATATTTTTGATCACATTTCTCATGCTCTCTTCATCAAAGTTCAAAGCACGAGCAAATTTATCGAAAATACCGATATAATCAACGATCAAGCCGTTGGATTTTTCGCCGTAAACGCGATTTGTACGGCAGATGGCCTGTAAAAGTGTGTGATCCTTCATTGGCTTGTCCAGATACATAACCTGAAGGATCGGCGCATCAAAGCCCGTAAGCAGTTTGGAAGTCACGATCAAAAGCTTCAACGGGACGCGCGGATCTCTGAATTTATCGAGAAGCCGCTGTTCTTCGTCGGGAGACCTGCGATATGCAATATAGCGGTTTTCCTTATCGTTATTCGTATCCATGACGATTTCGGTATAGTAAGGGCTGTCAAACAATTTGTCGAGCTGCTCTTTATACAAGACGCAGCTTTCCCGGTCATAGCATACGACCATACCTTTGAAACCGTTGGGTTCAACTTTTGACCGATAATGATCATAGATATGCTGGCAAACTTTTTCTATGCGGTCCGGGGCTTTGATAAGGGCCTCCGTCCTGACCCGACGGGCAAGATTGCTTTTCTGCTCTTCGGTGATATCTTCGGTCAGACGGTCAAATTCCTCATCTATTGTTTCTTGATCGACCCGCAACTCTAACGGCACGGTTTCAAAGTTCAGTGAAAGCGTGGCGCCGTCCCGAATGGAATCCGAGAAAGAATATTTGCTCATATACCCGGCTGCATCTTCGGTTGCTCCGAAAGTGGCAAAGGTATTATGATCGAGGTGATTGATCGGTGTACCGGTCAGTCCGAAGAAAAACGCGTTGGGAAGCGCCTTGCGCATATTGGCTCCGAGGTTTCCTTCTTGCGTGCGGTGAGCTTCATCGACCATAAGGATGATATTATCTCTCGGGTTCAACATACCGTCGATCTGGTCAAACAGAAAAATCGTCGTAATAATGATTTTTCTGACGTCTCCGACAAGCTTTTCTTTCAGGTCTGCTTTGCTTTCCGCAATCTCAATATTCGGCACCTTAGACTGGCTGAACGTAGCATGAATTTGCTTTTCAAGATCAACGCGGTCAAGTACAACGATAATGGTGGCGTTGTTCAACTCGCTTGTCATACGGAGTTTCTGTGCCGCAAAAACCATAAGATAGGATTTGCCGCTCCCCTGAAAATGCCAGATCAACCCTTTTTTCGGCTTGCCTGTTTTCACGCGCTCAACGATAGCGTTTGCTCCTTCGTATTGCTGATAGCGGCAAACGATCTTGATCTTTCTGTTCTTTTTGTCGGTAGAGAAGATCGTAAAATACCTGAAAATATCAAGTACGGTTTCGTGCCTGATCATCGCGCTTACGCTGCGCTGAACGTCGGCAAGAGTACCTTCGGTTTTGATTTCAGGGACGTGCCACGGACCCCAATGGGTCACCCCCGCGTTGATAGAGCCATAGCGGAACCGCTTCCCTTCGGTAGCAAAGTTGAAGATGTTTGATACGAACATACCCGGTATGCTTTTCTCATAAGCAAGAATATCCTCCGCGCCGTCCACCCACGAAATTGCCTCGCGGGTTGCTGTCTTGATCTCGCCGATCACAACCGGAAATCCGTTGATAAGCAGAACGATATCAAGCCGCTTGCCACCCTCAACCTGCGGATACACCCATTGATTTGTAACAACGTATCTGTTCTTTGCCATTTCTTCCGGAGAGCCCATACCGAAATAACGCACGGGAACAAATGAATGATTCTTTCCGAAAGGGAACGAGTTTTTGTCAAAAATCTGGCTTTTGAATTCTTCGTTTATCGTTACAAGATCAGACGATTTCGCCTGCATGAACAAGGGTCGGAGTTTTATGATCACTTCATCGGCAAAAGACGGATTTGCGGCTATTTCGGGATTCAGCCGTATCAGCGCGTCTCTGACCATCGGCTCGACCATAACGTCAGAGTAATTGCGCGGCAGATGTTCAGCAGGAATGTATTCCCATCCTTGGCTGACAAGGGTATCAATGATCATTTTTTCTATAGCTTCTTCAGTGAACATTTTCCATTCCTCCTGAAATTATTACATTTGCATTTTATCATATTTTGCAGGTGTTTGGTCGCTTGAGAAGAGACATCTTTTGATTTATCGCTCTGATGAACAAAGCTAATAAACTCTATTTGTTCATCCATACCAGGCTCGAATACTTCAATGTTTCTGATCTTCTCCATATTCAATACTGCTTTAGCAGTATTACCCGCTTGCCGAGTAAATTTATCTCTACTGTAGTAAATTTGATTGACCATAAATTCTGGCAACACTCTATTCTGATCTTTTATGCTTATCTTCGCCACATTTGGCGCCAAATGGTATCTATTATTACCATCAACAAGTGCGACATCACCCAGATTTATGCCTATGTACGTCATAACGACATCTCCTTCATGGAGCTGTGATCTCGGTAAAGAATCAGAAACATCTGCGTCGATATAAGACAAGTCGTCAAGCTTCAGATGCTTCTCCTTGACATTAAGGCCTTTTACCATTATGACATCACCTGCATCTTGGTACTTTATATATTTTGTGTATTCAAACCCAGCAAGCTTTGTTACATCGCACAAGTCTCCAACCTTCCTAACTGGATACCCTTTTGAGTTTGAATAAGGCTCTCCGAACATCTCGATAAATTGCGACAGGTTATCCGATGAACTTCCTATGTGAGACCTTCACGTTTTCCTGGTTTACCATTGCGTAGTGCATTGTCGTGTCAATGTTCTGGTGGCCGAGCAGCTGCTGAACCT